>PLAD01000387.1 GCA_003134215.1 Armatimonadota bacterium | reverse complement strand
AATATTGCGGAAAGGACTGTGCTCGAAATGGTGATCGAGGTCTACGGGATTTCCCCTATTTTTCCTTGTCCTACTGCGGTGTGCGCGTTTAAAGACCAATAAGTAGGCTATGGGCTCCCAGCTGATTACCAATGAAGAAATACGCATAGCGGCGTTGGACAGCTACGATATCTTGTACACTCTTCCAGAAGACGCTTACAACGATATCGTGCAAATTGCAGCTCATATTTGCGGCGCTCCGATTGCTGCAATTAGCCTTGTTTCGTCCGACAGACAGTGGTTCAAGGCAAAGCTCGGGCTAGACCTGAATGAGACGGCCCGGAGCATATCGTTTTGTACGCATACGATCGAGCAGTCAGAAGTCTTCGTAGTCGCGGACGCAACGTTGGATCCTCGTTTCACCAATAATCCTTTTGTAACCGGAGACCTTAATGTTAGATTTTATGCCGGCGCTCCACTGATAACATCGGAGGGTTTAGCGCTGGGTGCGCTCTGCGTGATCGATGTTGTGCCCCGGGCTCTTAGTGAAGCACAGACGAGTGCATTGAAGTCTTTGGCGAACCTGGTCATGAGTCAGCTCACACTACGAGCGAGCGAAAAGCGGCAGGAGAGACTATTGACGGAAATGAAACGTTCCAACGCCGAACGTAAAAATCTTATCGGCGCCATTCCTTCCATTTTGATCTCTCTGGATGAGCAACGAATTGTTAGGTCCTGGAATGCTGCCGCGGAGCGTGTACTAAACGTCAAGAAGAACAACGTCGAAGGACTGCTGCTGTCACAATGCGACATTTCATGGGATAAATCGCTTTTGCAGCAAAGTCTCGATGCACTGGTTCATTCCGCAGAGCCGATTAGATTGGACAACTTCGAACTGTCGATTCCGGGTGGGGCCACAAAGCTTTTGGGCCTGACTCTTCTTTCCGTTCTTGACGACAACGATATATCATTGGGTTTTTTGATCCTCGGGGCCGATGTTACAGAACGCCAACTACGGGAAGAGGCAGTGCGCAGCGCGGAGCGCGACTACCGTACGATTTTTGAAAACTCTCCAGACGGGATATTTAGAACCACTCAAGACGGCTGCATTCTTAGCGCTAATCCTGCTGCGGCCGCAATACTTGGATTTGATTCGCCGAAGGACCTTGTTGAATCGATTAAGGATCTTTCCAAGGAAGTATATGCTGATGCCGGTCGACGCGATGAATTCAAAGTCCTTCTCGCGCAGCACGGATTTGTCACGGGGTTTGAGTTCAGAGCAATCAGAAAAGACAAATCGCTCGTTTGGCTCTCGGCCTCTGCAAGAGTTACCTACGATACCGATGGAAGTATGCGTTTCCTTGAAGGCACTCTGGTCGATTTGACTGAGCGGAAGAACGCAGAAGCAAAGATTGCACAAGCGGCGCGTGAGCTTGAACAACATAATTTGGACCTGGCCGAAGCGCGGGATGCTGCATTAGCGGTCGCTACGTTAAAGTCGGAATTTTTGGCGAACATGAGTCATGAGATCAGGACTCCGTTGAACGGCGTAATCTGCATGTCCGATCTGCTGTTGGACACCGACCTGGATTCCGAACAGCGATTTTTTGCAAGGAATGTTAAAGAAAGTTCGGGCAGCCTGCTGAGCGTGATCAACGATATACTCGATTTTTCGAAGCTAGAGGCCGGAAAAGTCGCAATCGAGAATATTCCGTTTTCTTTGAGGGACACGCTCGAAGATGCCGCGGAGTTCCTCTCGGCTCAGGCATTTAAGAAGGGGCTAGATTTCGTCTGCGCCCTGCCGCCGTTAAACATCCGCGCTGCCGACGACCTTGTATATGGAGCTCCTGATCGCTTACGCCAAATAGTGACGAATCTATTGTCAAATGCCGTCAAGTTCACCACTGTCGGCGGTTCTATTTTGTTAGCGGCGGAAATTGTAGAGCAGTCAACCTTGTACTCACGGTGGAAGATTTCAGTCACTGACAGCGGGATAGGTATTCCGATAGAACGTCAGGAACTGATTTTCGAAAGCTTTACTCAGTCTGATGGTTCTACTACCAGGAAATATGGCGGTACCGGACTTGGTCTGACGATTTGCCGGCAGCTCGCGGCTTTGATGGGCGGGGAAGTCGGTCTGGAAAGCAAGCCGGGAAACGGGAGTACTTTCTGGGTATGTTTGCCATTCAATCGTCAAATAAGCAATGTTCGACACACAGCAAAGCGCTACAGCAATACCCGTTCTTTCGAGAGCAAGGGTGTGCTTCTTCTGATGCCTGGAGGACCGGAACGCGACTTCTTAATTAACTGTCTTACTGCCTGGGGAATGGAACCGGTTGTTCAAGATATAGACGTTAAGACGCCGGTGATGCCAATTCACGACATCCAGAACAGAGTCGAGGTAGTAGTCTGCGATCTAGAAGGGCATTCGGCGAGTTCGTTAGAATGGATCGAGGAAACGTCCCTTCCGGTAATCATATTGTCAAAAACGGCACTGCGAAATGCACCGCCCAGGCAGAATATTTACCACCTTAGGAAGCCGTTCCGACAAGAGATACTCTTCCAGACTCTTGCTTCCAGGGATCATTGGTCTCGTCCAGAAAGCGTTCAGGTCATTCCACCTTTGCAGGCGAAGTCGCAGAAAGTGAATGGTCATATTCTCCTAGCGGAGGACAACCCGGTAAACCAAATAGTCGCTCAGAAGTTGCTGAGTCGACTGGGCTTCTCGATCGATATGATCGACACCGTAGTTGACGGATATGCGGTACTGGCGGCGCTCGACAAGAGACCATACAGCCTGCTGCTGCTTGACATTCAAATGCCGGGTATGGACGGGTTTGAAACGGCCAAAGCCATTAGAGAAAGAGAGCGCTTGGGACGGAAGCGCACGCCAATTGTCGCGTTGACGGCTCACGCGATGTCCGGTGACTCAGACCGGTGTATCGCTGCAGGAATGGACGATTATTTAACGAAACCGATCGATGCCCAACGGCTAGAAGAAGTCGTTAAGAAATGGTCAATTAAATTGCATGAGCCGATTGCTGTGAACGCCTCCAGGTGAACAGCGTGATCGGGCTCGATCGAGTTTGACGGACAGGATCAACCTAGTGAGGTTGAAGATCGCGTTAATTGCTTTACGTGCACCAGAATCTGTGGAATAAATGGATGGACGTACAAGTTCGGAATGTTGAAAGGTACGCAGAAAAATGAAGATATTGTTGGTAGAAGATGATGCTGTTTCAGCAATGGCTTTAAGAATGATGCTGACTAGGCTCGGGCACGAAGTAACGGTAGCATCGAACGGACTGGAAGGCTGGCATTCTATACAGTCTTCACCCACCCCGGTCGCTATCCTAGACTGGATGATGCCGGAAATGACCGGAATTGAACTTTGCAAAAGGATCAAGGAGGACCCGCGCCTTGCAAAGACTTGCGTGATCATTTTAACGGCGAAACAGACGCGAGCAGATCGTGTAGAGGCGTTGCGGGCGGGTGCAGACGTCTTCCTATCGAAACCTTTGGTTAAAGAAGACCTTATCGCCCGCCTGCAGATTGCTGAGCGGATAATCGAACTGGATCTGGCTGTCGCGCTCACCGCATAGGTGAGAGCATCACTATGCGGGAGCTATGACGACGATAGGATCTGGCGTTAGGTCGGGATCGTTGTCATAGCCCTGTTCACTACCAGTAAGGATTCCGCGTTCCGCTTCAAGCCAATCGTCCAGCGCATAACCGTCACGGCGTCCTCGCTCGTCCCAAAGAAGATACGCACGCAATCGAACTGACTGTTCGATTTGTTCGACATCGTCGCAAGTCAATTCTTCTAAAATAAGAATGTCGTTTACCGGTTCGACGACAGTCGCTTCAATAAAGGCGACAACAGGCTGGTAGCCGTCTGTTGGTGCATTGTCTTCTTGGACGGTCGCAGTATGCTCGTGATGCTCGACATAATCGACCGCTGCTGCAGAAGCTCCGCCTCCCACAACTGCTCCAATCACCGCTCCGAGAGGTCCACCTGCGAGTGCGCCAATGATTCCGCCACCAACCGCGCCAATCAGTCCACCGCTGGTAATGTCGGCGCGAGCGTCGATATTTTCATCAATAGTTGCATCTTCAAGCCTGTCTTCTGTTTTCGTTTCGATACTCATCTTGCTTTTCCTTTTCGCAGGGGTCTCAATGTGCTTGAGGGTGACAAGCTTGTGAAGCTTTACCCTTACAAACGAAGTGATAAACGGACGACGTCAGCAGAGGACAGTCGTAGCGGGGCTTTGTCATCGCCGCAAAACGAAACATCATTTATTTTTCAGCAAACGGAGGGACAATAGCGTCAGAGCTGTCGAATGCTGCAAGACCGATGTTCTCCAGGAGATATCTTTGCGACGAGGTGCGAATATTTATCTAAATGTTAAACGGGCACTTTTCCTTTGTGCATCCGTGCTTTTACCGTCGTTGATTTGCTCTGCCGGAAGGGCGGATTTGACTGTTACAGCTACAGCGAAAGTAGATGGTCTGCCTGTGTCCACCAATGGCTCAGGGGCAGTATTTCCGCTGACGTATAAGACGTACTTCCACGGAGACAAATCCCGCATTGAAGTCTCCGACGGAAGTGTCTATATCATAGACACTGACCAGGGGACGGTCTCACAGCTCGATAATAAACTAAACTTGGTACGGAGGGAGTCAATCAAAAATCTCGAAAGCATGAAGGACATGTTCCCAAAAAATGACAATGCAGTCCTCTCCATCGATCGAGATCTGAATACCGGCGAATCGATCGATACGGCAAAATACTTTGGAACTCTGGCAACCGACGTTCCAGTGGCCGGTTACGCTCATATTACGCGTACGGAACCGTTCAATGCGCCGGAACCCGCCGGTCACCGAAGCGGAAATGGAAGTACGACGCCGGGTCAAAGCAACCCAGTCACGAACGGGGTTTCAGGTTCAGGGCATTTCGATTCCATCCCTTCACCAGACAGAATTCGCATTCCGTCTTACGACGTAAGCGGGGACCTCTGGGTCTCACCAAAGTATAAGCTTCCGCACGAGAAGCGAGGAGGCTGCTTACCAATCGCCCTGCAGTTGATATGGGGTGGTACGCCGCTGGAAGGACAACTTGCGGATATTCTGGGCGGTTTGCAAGAACTACCGTTACATGCTCAGATCAGTGTTAAACAGTCTTATTCAGAGTCGTCTGAAAGTGACTCGGCTGCCGATCAGGAGAACTCAATCACGACAACATTCGACGTCACCTCTGTCTTGGATAGCGACGTTTCAGAGACACTTTTCGACGTGCCCGCGAACTACACGTTAGATCCTGAGCCTGTCAATTTTCCACAGCTAGCGCTTACGATTGAACCTGACACCGCAAGCGACGGCAGCAGTCGGTGACGAGCTGGCTATTCGTGGGTCCCAGTTGGCAGACTCAGAGACGTTAGTGATGGGATATCTGAGAGTGTCCTCGATACCGTTTCCTGCCAGAGACCATCTTTTTGCTTTTTCCAGGTCTCTTTTGCCGCGACACGGTCAACAGCGGAAAGGGAGGATGTGCCGGCAGCCCCCTGCGTGCTTGAAGGAAATACGACTAACTCCTTGCATTTTGTGAGGACTGTTGCCTTTCCGGCGATAATCGTTATTCTCTCAACAGTGGTTTGGCATTGAGTCTTCGTTGCTGAGGCGAAAATTTTTTTGAGCGCAGCTTCCGCATTCTCTTTGCCGCGTATGTCGACCTTGCCATCCGGGCCATATGCGACGATGTCAGCCGCGAAGCATTTAACTGATCCGTCGATGTCTGCGTTGTCGAAAGCTATGTCGTTTGCGTGCTCGGCTGCGATAATTGCCGACTTGTCCGCATTCCGGATTTCGTCGGAATTCGCTGGGAGTGCAACCGCGGTCCAGAAAAAGAGCAGCATTGCTGTCGCGTTNNATGAGGCGGCCATAGATGTTGTCTCCGTCAACAGCAATCGCTTCGACTGTAAATTAATAGCCTTATTTTGCCACGTTTTCATTTTGCTTCCGGCGGAAGTTGAGGCTGTGTCGGGAAATATTCGAAAGGAGTATGTATAAAATGGCTTTTTCCGGTTTTACAGACGAAACAGTCCCATGGTTCGAAGGGCTGATGGTTAATAATTCCCGCGACTATTTTTTGGCAAATCGAAAGGTGTATGATCGGTCCGTACGTGGGCCGCTGACCGAGTTGCTCTTCGACCTTTCGGTCAGGATCGGCGGCGAGCCAAAGCATTTTCGGCAGAACCGCGATATACGCTTTTCAACTGATAAGAGCCCCTACAAGTCCAATTCGAGCGGACTGTTAATCAATGTTCCTGGGACGAGCGCTGTGTACTATGTGTCGGTCTCCGCGGACGGCATACACGCTGCAACGGGATATCATCAGATGAGTCAGGATCAACTGATCCGATACCGAAAATCTCTCACAACGGCAGTAGGTGCTTTCGAGCGGGGCGCTCATCTGCGAGATATTCTGGGTGTGCTTGGTAAACACTCTTTGACCGTCGACACCGATTCGCTCAGCGGCCTGCCGCGCGGAATACAAAAGGACTCGCTCAATATCGATCTTGTGCGTTACAAGACACTCACTGCCAGCAAGTTCCTCGAACCGGAAAAAATGAACGACAGTTCCGTTCTAGACTGGATCTGCGAGGCTTGGAGCGACTCTGGGGAACTTAACAAGTGGCTCGATGAAAATGTCGGCGCTGCTATCTCTGTATAAAGCCCCCGGTCGATTTCGACCGAGAGCTCCCGTTGCACGATCTGTATTTATCGAGCCGAAAGCAGGAATGCTCCGCCGTCGACACCAAGGATCTGGCCTGTTACCCAGGAGCTTTCCGGTGAAGCGACATGTATCACCCAGCCCGCGATATCGTCGGGAGTGCCCAGACGAGGCACCAAGAGACTCGTTCGCATATTCTCTTTGACCTGCGCGACCACATCTTCCGGCAGCCCGACCTTCCCGAATATTGGAGTCTCCACCGGGCCTGGTGAGACGGCATTCACCCGGACGCCGTACGGCGCGAGCTCAACCGCCCAGGACCGGGTAAGCGAGTCAACGGCAGCCTTAGTTGCTGCGTAGTGGGATGTGACCGGAGAGGGATAGCGGGCCACGACACTGCTGATGTTTACTATCGATCCTTTCGCTTCTTTGAGGAAAGGAACAGCTGCTTCTGTCACGAACGTCAGACCAAAGACGTTGATCTCGTAAAGCGACCGTATCGTTTCGTTCGAGCCTCCCTCTAGGGGGGTGGCGCCGTAAATGCCTGCGTTATTCACGAGCACATCCAACCGACCATTTACGGCGGCTTGCTTTACTGCCAGCGCCGCTTCTTCCGGATTGGAAACATCCCCGACAAAACCTGATAGATTACGATGCAGTGATGCAGTCGTTTCCACCGCATCTGCGCGGCGACCGGTAATGACAACTTTCGCGCCGGCGTTTGCGAACCGAAGCGCAATCGCTTCTCCAATTCCCGAATTCCCACCAGTAACCAGAACCGTCTTCCCATCAAAACTCGCCATTGTATTCGTCTCCTTATTTTATCGGTATTATATAGACCGATCAATATAAAATTTGGAACTATGATAAAGTAAGTCTGGTTCCCGATTTAAATTTAAGTGGGTGGACACCTGGAACGTTTGTGAAGCGCTAGTGAGTTTAATTATTAAGGGCGAGTAAAGAAAGCGGAAAAAAGATGGCGAGAAATCGCTGCAAAGAGCACTTGTTGGATACGGCGACCAATTTGTTCTCTAAAAACGGATATCATGCGACTGTAATAGATGCGATCATCGAAGAGGCCGGCGTCTCACGAATGAGTCTATACAATAACTTCACGTCGAAGGACGCGTTGATCGAAGCCGTATTAAGCCGTCACCATGAGAGGATTGCCGAATGGGTGAAGGGAATTATCGAGTCGGCGGACGACGCTAATGTGCGGTTCGACCGCTTGTTCGATGAATTTGGCCGCCGATGGAGCTCCGATGACTTTCATGGCTGCCCATTCGTGAATGCGATCGCGGAATATTCGGACGCCGACCATCCAGTGCATCAGTTTTCACGTAACCACAAGGAGCAAATTGAAGGCTTATTGTCTAAGCTCGCGCTGGATATAGGTTCGATGAGGCCNNACAGCTTATGCTGATCGTTGACGGAGGAGCGTTCCGTGCGCATCTCTTAGGTGACAAACTCGCTCACGAGACGGCTCGCGCAGCAGCGCGGGCCGTGGTTGACGCATCAAAGACGCCGTAATCTTCCATGCTCTTGCGAGTGCTCTGCTGCTATCGGGTAAAGCAGCAGTCAAGGTCGTAGACGGCTCGGCGTTTCTCTGCCGGTGGTGCGAAGCGTGGCTCCAGGGCGGGTGTCGAACAGATGACGTTTGCTTCAAAGTCGGACTCCGAGGATAGAAGCGACATCAGTCCGTAATGACGCTTGGCATATGTGCCGGCCGCACCCACGAGGTGACGTTCAATCATTTCTTCGGAGACCTTGTCGGGCACGAGGACACTGGTCTGAAAGAACACATTGCCGTCGTGCAGATTGATCACGAAAGCTCCCAGATCTTGCTCTGAGTTGGCATAGGCGACAAAAAGCGCTACGATGAGCCGCCTGGCTGGAGGAACCACTATTCCCCCGTGTGCGACGATCTTAAGGCGACGCCTCGATTCGTCGGCCAGGATCTCAACAAATGTTCGCTGCGCACCGCCGCCAAAGCACATCCTGACTGAGTTACCGTCGTCAGTGCTGTGAAACGGTATGTTTCGATCCCTTAAGTAATTTTCCACTTCATCGATGATTCGCGTCCCATTTCTTACATCCATCGATCTGTGTGCCTCCCTCTTGTCGTGCATGAACAGTAAGTGTTCTTTGAGCTTCCGATGTAATTCGGTGCAATAGTTAATTGGACGCAGGATCAATGAATAAGTTCGAAGTCAACTTTCGAAATGAGATGGCACTTTATTGTCATTCGTTGAAACTTACTGCCGAGTTATTGGATCGAACGGTATTACCACGGAATGACGCCCTCATCGTTGAAGTAACCGCCTGTTGGGCCGTCATCGGGCAGAGATGCTAATTTGACAGCAATCGCTGCACCTTGCTCGATCGTCCGTGGACCGCTGTTGTTGTTTAGGTCGGTGGCCGTCCAGCCGGGGCACGCCGCATTGATTTTAATTGCCGTGCATTGCAGCTCGGCGGCCAGGATCACCGTGACCATGTTCAATGCCGCTTTCGACGAATTATAGGCCAACGGCTTAACTTGTGCATATTCACTAGTCGTATCGCTGTTCAACGTCAGCGAGCCCAGGCCGCTCGACATGTTGACAATGCGCCCGGCCGTGGCTGCCTTGATGAGAGGCAGGAAGTACTTCGTGACCGCAAACGGTCCGATGACATTGGTCTCGTAAGTTTTGCGCAGCGTGTCTAATTCGGTGGAGCTTGCCGCAGTACCATGCCCATCAAGCGCAATACCGGCGTTATTAACGAGGACATCGAGTGCGCCGCCGAACTCACGCTCTACCTGAGCGGCGGCGGCCTGAATACTTGTCTCATCGGTGACATCCAGCTTAATTGGACGCGCATCAATCCCCTGCGCCCGCAATTCGCCCGCCGCGGCCTTACCGCGCCCCGCGTCCCGCGCACCGATCAAGACAACACAACCCAGCGCCCCAAGCTGCCGAGCAATCTCCTTGCCAATACCCTTATTAGCTCCCGTAACCAGCGCAATCTTCTTTGTTGACATTAGTTATTGGCTCATTTCTTTTAAACCGGCCTCGACACTTTAAACATCCTTTCGAGGTCAGTAAGTAGTACCCACTATGGAGATAGTGCAGTCAAGTTGAGCAAAACAAAAAAACCTCCCAGATAATCTGGAAGGCTTTTATTAAGCGGGAAACGGGACTCGAACCCGCGACCCTCTCGTTGGCAACGAGAGGGCGTTTTTGAGCTCAAAATCACGAAATTCACGCTCAGAACGATGTCCAAATCGCCCCGAATTTTAGGAAACTAGACGCTGTTTTTGAGAGGTACTAATTTCGCATAAATCGATTGTGACACACAACATGGTTGCTTGTGCTTTGTGACGGTCATTCGTCCACCTCTAACTCGCTTTCATTTGCTAACACGTTCTCGGCCCTATCAAGCCAAGCCGCAACATGCTCGTTAGTAAAGAAGATGGTAATAATGAAAGGCGACACGTCTACCGGCACATCTATTTCACACCCATCAACCTTTTTCTTTTCTTTACCTTCTAAATCTTTTGAAAACATTCGAGTTGCCTTCTTCGCGACTCTCAGCCTGCCAAGTAGGTCTTCCTGATCGAGCTGGTCTCCCAAAAAGTCATGATGATATTCGCATAAAACGAGCAAATTACCCGCTCCGAGCGCCCCTTGATTTTGAAGATGCTTCACGTGATGTGCTTCCAGATGTCCTGCTCGGTAACTTGGCTCCCACAAATACGTATATGCTGGTGTTAATTTATCAGGTTGATGCCTCCCGAGGCAAGCCTGACAATGAAAAGCATAGTTTTCGCTTTTCAACTGCGTCTTTTCCTTTTCCTCAAGAACAGTGTTACGAACGCCTGAGTTTGTTCCTGGGATCGGATTTCGGGGACGGACATTCATTTGTCGGGTAGTCAACTTTTCTGACGAGGCAAAGTCCTGCGGCTTTACTCGGGGAAACGGAGCCGGATTTGGTGTCACCACCTGACCGAGGATTTTCTTTCCGTGACCTGTGGCAGCACTTGCCGCATTGGACGACGTCTTCGTTAGTTCTTTTTGTTCTACCGCAGATGTACGATGCAGATCGTCGTCGCCAAATATCCCCTGAGGCAGTACAAGCTGTCCACATTTGGCGCGAACAGCTTCCACTGCACGGTATAGCTTATAAGGCATGTCTTCAACGCCGGCTCGAAAAACTCGATGTGCAACAGCTTCGTACAGTGCCATATCAGAAGCCTGATTGGTGAGCCACACGATGTTCTCTGCGTCGATACCTGCGCTAATCTGCATCTCATAAGTGGATCCTGCGATTCTATAGGAGGCAGTTATCGTTTTTGCGCGCTTGACAGTCGTCAGAGATTGCATCAAACCCAGTCCGCCTTCTACTATCTTGTTACGCAGAACACCGATCCGATGTAATGCCTCTGTCAGAGCTTCGCGGCTCGCGCCAATTTGAATAATTCGAACAGTCTCCTGGTGGCGCGTTTCAGCTTCGCCAGCGTCTTCCGAGGCCGTAATGCGCCCACGCGTTATTGCTGAGTCATGAAGGGAAGCGATGCAGGCCTCTCGGAGTAACGGAAACGACCGCACAATCCAGTCGTGT
>PLAD01000412.1 GCA_003134215.1 Armatimonadota bacterium | reverse complement strand
CCATCCACAGAGGATCGACCGTCATGTCCCTACCTTCCGATACAACCCGCACCGATCGGACGAGCGGGCCGATATTGCCGCGATAAGCTCCGGCGTTGGAGACCAGCGCACCGCCTACCGTCCCGGGAATGCCGACTCCCCACTCCAGACCGGAAAGTCCCGCTCTTGCTGTCTGGGAAAAGAGCGACCCAAGGGACACCCCGCACTCCGAGTACACCATGCTTGAGGAAAGTCCCGTCGGAATCTCTGTCTTCTTGCACCGGTTCTGGATAATGAGTCCGTGATAGCCGCGATCCGACATCAGTAAATTTGAGCCATGCCCAACCAGCAGATATGGCACATCCAGGTCCCAGCAGGCAGTTAAAACCATTGAAAGACGTTCAACGTCTGTCGCCGGCCAATACCATCGAGCATTTCCGCCGACCCGCAGAGTTGTGTGTCGGCTCATCGGCTCATTACGAAATAGGTCACGCCCAATGAGCGTGCTGAGAGCGGCATCTATTATCTCGCGTTCATCCATCGGCGATAGTGTAACATACTTTGGAACGATGATATTTGCCCATGCTTGAAATTGAACTGCTCCACCAGGAGATCCGCTTATGCCGCGCCTGCACTGAAGCCGGATTTTCTGTCGAGCCTCCACCTTTGGTTTCCGGACATGCACCGGCGACGTTCATGCTGATCGGCCAGGCGCCCAGTCGAAGCGACCAACTCAATCAGCATATGTACACAGGGCCGGCAGCGCAGAAGCTTTTTGTCTGGCTACGGTCGGCGGGTTTTACCGATGACGACTTCGGAGGCATTTTCTACCTTACTGCCCTGACAAAGTGCTTTCCCGGTCGCCTGCCCGGCAAGTCGACCGACCGCGCTCCTTCGTCGCGTGAAATGGCCTTGTGCTCCCATTGGCTGACGAGTCAACTTGCGATTGTGCGTCCAAAGGCTGTTCTGCTCTTCGGAAAGATGGCTGTAGATCGGTTTTTAGGACCGGGTTCGATGACCGATCGGATCGGCCAAACTTTCCATCAGGGCGGTATAGAATATATTCCGCTCCCACACTCGTCCGGAGCCAGCACATGGCTGAATTATCCGGAGAACCGCGCCCGGCTGGCGCTGGCGCTGGAGATTGTTCGACAGGTTAGGCTCAGGGTGCTGGCGGAAGCTGTTAGTCCGACGGCGCCAGCTTCAGGATAATTGCCTGCTCCTTGGTGATCATCCAGGCGTCGATAAGCTTCAGCGACTGCAAATAGCAAAACGCCGCATAGAGTAGACCGAGCGGCAAAGTCAGCCAGTACCAGACAGGCGATATCAGGCCGACCGACGGAATGATCACGGCGGCAGCGGCCGGTATCTCGGCGATGACTGCGGCGGCGAGGCAGCAGAGATAGAGCAGGCCGTAACCGCATCCGACGCCGCGCGACGTTCCCAGGCTTACTTGACCTCCGGAACTCATGCGGTTACCGCGGACGATCAGCTTACTGGGAAACTGCACCGACACCAGGTTGCCTGCGGCGAGAACGATAGGAGTCGACATCAGCAGCCAGACGAACGATAACGGAAGCGCGGAGAGACCGTCGGTAACGTAGTCGAACACTCCCAGGCCGACAAACCCGACCAGAAGAATCAGTGTTCCGTGAACGATATTCTTGCTGACAATGAACCATCTTCGCGGAGTTGGGAACGAGAAGAGCATAGTTACTGCCGGGCCTTCACCTCCGAAGACGTTGCACACCAGCTGCATCATTCCAAAGAGCAGGAATCCGCTGATACCGATTGAACTTACGATATGGAGCGAGCCGGATAACCAGCTTTCAACAACACCTCCGCCAAGCATTTCCCGGCCCGAAAAGACCCGCGAGAACGAATACAGAAAGGCGCCGAGTATATAGACGACGTTCATCCCCATTGCTTTGTACTGTGGATCGCGGACGATATAACGCCACTCTTTTTCGGACAGAGCGACGATAGGAATCAAAGCGCCATGAAGTTCACCTCTTCCCGGTACAGCAGTCTCCCGCCGGCGGGCGACAGGTCGAATAACTTTCACGTTCGCCGGCGCCTGCCCTCGTTCACCATTGAAGATCTGCTTCAGCAGTACGACCGCCAGGGCGACAGTCAGAATCGAAACAATGACGAGTAGGGACGCGGCTCCGACAGCGCGTGCCCAATCGCCGACCCGCAGCGCATCGATTGCCGATGCGGTATACCCTGGCGGGAAATAGTTAGCGAAGTTCCAAGCCGGGTTACTCAGCAGCGAATAGAGGTCGCTCCCGCTGAAGTTTCTTGGAGTGACCAGGTATCGAGCGAGCGCGATTAGTGGGAAGAGGACGATCAGGATATCGCGAAATCGTCGACTGCGAAGCAGTCCGAGCAGGGCGAGTGTCAAAGCCTGCCCCATCGCAATTGTCTGCAGTAGAAAGAGCAGCAGCAGGAGCATCTCGGCAACTCCCAGTGTTGGAGACGATACACTTGCAGCCAGGAGAGCGATCAGCACCGGCATGACCAGCAGAGTCGACATTTCAAACAGGCTGCCGACAACATTGGCGGTGAAGATCGTCGTGTAGCGTACTGGATAAACGAAAAGGCGGGTCGGATCGTACGAGTCGTTCAGCGAAAAACCGAGGAGCGGTGTCAAAAACCAGAACAAATATGCTGTCGCCAGTATATCCTTCAGAATGTTCGGCATCTGTGAAGGACTATCACGTACAAAATGATAGACCATAAACGCAAAGCCAATGCTTACGGGGAAGAGGATCAACGCCGAGATCAATGTCCCGACAATGCTGAACTTGCTGCGCGACAATGCGCCCCAGATCAGGCGAAATTTCAGCCAGAGTAGGAGGCGAAAATGGCTCACCGGCTTTTCCGATGCGTTACTTACGGTCATCTGCAGTCTCGGCTTCTGAGTTCAGCCACCGGAGATCGTCCGATTGCTTGTCGGCCTCCCCTCCGTGTTCACGCCCAACCAGCCGGATAAAGAGGTCCTCCAGAGAGGCATCGTCGTCGCCGGACTGTTTGCGCAGGTCTGCTAATGTACCCTCGGCGACAATGGAGCCGTTTGCAATCACCGCGACCCGTGTACATAGTTTTTCGACTACTTCCATTACGTGTGACGAGAAAAAGACAGTGGTGCCGCGTGACGTCATCGTCCGCAAAATATCGCGGATCGCACGCCCTGAGAGCGCATCGATCCCATTGAACGGCTCGTCAAGAAAGAGCACTCTTGGCGAGTGAATCATCGCCGCCGCGAGTGCCGCTTTTTTTTTCATGCCCATCGAAAAGTCGACAATCATCTTTGATCCGGTTTCTGTGAGCTCCATGAGGTTCAGCAGATCGTCTGTTCGTCTTTGCGCTTCGGTCCGGGGAATGCCGTACATCTGTGCCGCGAACAACAGAAGTTCTGGCGCGCTCAGCCGTTCATAGAGGTTGAGGTCTTCCGGAAGTACTCCGATATGTCGCTTTATCTCGAGGGGGTCCACCGCCAAATCATGACCGGCAATGACGACACGTCCGGAAGTAGGTCGGAGCAGTCCGGTCAACATCTTTATTGTGGTTGACTTACCGGCGCCGTTCGGTCCGAGGAATCCATAGAACTCGCCCGGTGCAACATGCAGTGAGACATCGTCGACTGCGATCGTGCTGCGACCCCCGCTCATAGCGAAGGTTTTTGTCAAACCCTCCGCCCATATGCTGTAGGTGTCCATTGAAAAGCTTTCCTGGATAATGTCAGAGGTTGACAGGTGCGCATTGCTTGCAGGGCGCTGTCCTACATTTCGTGCGGGCCGCGCGAATTCCTGCTTTTTTCAGACGGAGCTTGAAAATCTATCGACAGAACTGCGCTTACTGATCGGGGCGGCACATACAATAAGTTGAAGCTCTATTTACTTGAACAAGTGCAGAACAAGGTAGAGCGATCCCGAGAAGATAGTCGCACCAAGCAGAATGCAGACCGGCAGCGTAAGAACCCAGGCCAGGACGATATTGCGCAATGTGTCCATCTGCAGTCCCGAGTGGTTTGCCGCCATCGTTCCAGCAATACCCGACGACAGTACGTGGGTTGTGTTGGCCGGCAGCCCGTACTGGGTCGCACCGCCGATTGTCAGCATCGTCACCAGCTCGGCGCATGCGCCCTGCGCGTAGGTGAGGTGGCTCTTGCCGATTTTTTCGCCGACAGTGACGACGATTCTTTTCCATCCGATCATCGTGCCGAGACCTAATGCGAAGGCGACCGCAAATTTCACCCAAACCGGAATGTACTTCGTGATCGGCTCAAGGTTCTTCTTCTCGTATTTTGTCGCAGCTTTGTCGTCCTTACCGGTCAGCACCTTTTTCTTGTCAAGTTTGCTGATCGATTCGCCTACGAGAAAAGCATCCGTGCGAAGTGTACTACGCTGCGCCGTCGTGAGTGTCGAAAAGCTGGTGATTCCAGTCAGCAAGGTCGCGATATCGTTGGTTTTGACCGCAACAGCCGCGAACGTTTGCGGGCTTGCTTTCCCTGTGGTCTGTAAAAAATCGGACAGATCATCCTTCGCCTGATCGTCGGTCAGAGTGATGCCATGCGCATGCGCCTGCATCAGCACGCTGATCTTTTGCGAGTGGCTGACAATTTTGGCGATATCGGCCGCCGAAGTGTCGAGCTTCACCGCGAAGGCAGCGGGAAGGATGCCGATGACAATCAGCATCAGTAGTCCCATGCCCTTTTGGCCATCGTTAGAGCCGTGCGAGAAGCTGACTCCGGTGCACGTTAGGATCAAAAGCCCGCGAATCCAGGGCGGCGGAGTCTGACCCGCTTCGGGCGATTCGTAGAGGTCCGGCCGCTTTACCAGCGCCTTTACCAGCAGCAGTAAAAGTGCCGAGCCGCCGAAGCCGAGGATTGGAGAAACCAGCAGCGCGAGAAAGACGTTCTGTGCCTGTGACCAGTTTACGCCCTCACCGAACGAGTGTCCGGTGATCAACGCGTTGGCGAGGCCGACTCCCATGATCGAGCCGATCAACGTGTGCGAGCTCGATGCGGGCAGACCGAGGTACCAGGTGCCGACATTCCAAAGTATGGCCGAGATCAACAGTGAGAAGACCATTGCAAAGCCCGCGCTGGAGCCGACATTGAGCACCAGCTCCACGGGGAGGAGCGAGACAATGGAATAGGCCACTGTGCCGGTCGATGTCAATACGCCGATGAGGTTCCAACAGCCAGACCATACAACCGCCGGAACGGGCTTGAGCGAATGGGTGTAGATCACTGTCGCCACGGCATTCGCAGTGTCGTGGAATCCGTTGACGAACTCGAAGCTGAGGGCAAGCAAGAGTGCTAGAATGAGAAAACCGGCGGTCGCTGCCGGGATTTGCTGTCCAAAGAGATCCATACAAAGCTCTCCAATCGGCCTGTCTTGACCCGACACTTTCGTCGTCGGATAAAAGCACTATCCGTTTACCGCATGCGGCGCCGTATGGATGTTAAGGAAGCGTTAAATTATATTATGCTGCCAGACCTGGAAGTACGAGGGCGGGAGATTCGAGGTTGAGCAGAAATCGCTTCAAGCCCAAACCGCCGCTATAGCCGGTCAGGGAACCGTCGGCGCCGATCACTCGGTGGCAGGGGATGATGATCGGCAACGGATTTTTACCGTTAGCCAGGCCCACCGCACGGCTCATTTTAAGATCGCCGAGGCGTCGTCCAATTTCACTGTAGGAGACGGTCTCCCCATAGGGAATTCGTGTAAGCTGCTTCCAGATGGCCAGCTGAAAGGGAGTGCCCTCGGGCTCGATTGGAATATCGAACTGAGTTCGGTCGCCGTCGAAGTATTCGGTCAATTGGCGGCGCGTTTCTGCAAAAGGTTCGGCATCGTCGTCCCACACGACATCGTCGTGTACCTTCGGAAACGGACGAGTACAGACACGTGTCAATCGAGCGCCGTTCGAAACCAATACCAACGGCCCAACCGGGCACTCATAAGTCGATGCAAAGATTGTCGCCATGAAATATTATGGCAGAGAACAGAATAGTTTTCTACAAAGCAAGACCGCCCGACTAACTATCAGTCGAACGGTCCTTTTTATTCTGTTGTCACCGGATTTCGGAGCGGCTAGTGCACCTGCCGAGAAGACTACCGCGGCGAGATCGGTTGAGTGCAATCTCCGGTCGCCTGTCCTCGTCGACAAATTAATAGTCGGAACCCTTGGAGATTCAAATGATCTGTTTAAGTACGGGTATTTAGCTTCCTGAATGCTGCCGCATCATGTATTCAACCGTGGCTCGCCCAGCGCCGACATCGTTGCCGCTATAGGAGTGGAACGGAAATTCACTACTGATCGACAGGAACCAGCAACTCGCCTATAATTTTCAGAGTATCATCGAATGCCACGTTGTACGTCTGGACGATGGAGCAAACATAGCAAACGTGATTGGTACTGGAACTTATCGCGGTGTTTCATTCGCCATGGAAAGTAAACTTATCTGGCTTATTTCGGGTTCCTTCCCGACCATGAAGAAAAAATCAAGAGAGTTAATATACCGACTGGCGCTTACCGGCGCTTGTGCACTTTTGGGGGCTGTTTTAGCGTTGGCAGCGTCTTGTTTTTCGTTCGCGATTGATCCTTCGCTCGCTCACATCTATTCCGGTGTGCCGGGCTACGCTTCAGGAAATCTGATCTTAGATGCGCTTGACGGCTCCGTAGTTGGCTTGTTCGTCGGCGTAGTCGGCTTGATTACGGAAACGACTCTTGCCGAACTGAGGACGGCAGCATGGGTTGTGAGGATCACCGTGGCTTGGTGCTTAGCGAACTGTGCATTGACCTCGTCGACACCTCCACAGTTTCAAATTTTCGGCTGGCCAGTCAAGAACGTCTACCGTGAGATCGACCTCCCATGTTCTTGGGACCTGATCCGCATGGACGCTTCATCAAGTTTTTGTGAGTATGTTGCGGTTGGGGCCTCTGCGTATGTGTTCTTGTGCCTTCGGAAGCGTTTTTTTCGTACGCGAATCTACAGGCATATCATCGAGTCTGTCGGCGAGCGGAGGGCGCTCGGCACCGCGTCAACGTGGTTGATATTTCCGGCTGCCTGTGCCGCAGTGGGCTATGCGACTGGTATTGCCGGCGACATTGCGAGCGCCTATGGGGGAGAATTGCAAACGTTCATTATTCCGAACGCGCTTTTGCAACTCCTGCTCGGAGGCCTGATAATTGGAGTCCTATATGCCGCTCGTTTCTCGAGAGCTCAGCAAAACCGGCAAATCTGGACATCGGTCGGGGTTTCGATTGGCTTGAGCAGTTTCGCCGCGTTTGTCTGGTCGTCAGTTGTTTTGAAACTTCCCTGTGCTGTAACTCTCACGCATGGGCGATTGACATTCGACTATTTTCTCCAGTTGTCGCCGGCACTAGCAAATGGGCTGTTTGCCGACATATTTATGACCAGCTTGCGCTGCTTTCTTTTATTTGCTGCCGCAATCGACTTAATAAAAGGCCCGGACATGGTCGTTGATCGCGTTGAATTAGCACCGGCCTTTTAGCTTCTGACTATGACGGTCGGGTCGCAGAGAATTGAGGCCGGATTCGTGGCGGCGGCGATGGCGGGGATATCGTTGAGGAAGTGCAGCACTACTCCCAGCTTTGCCTTACGGATCGGAATATCGCCGAGCACCACTGAAAGATGGATCTTCCCGGTCCTTCCGAGGAGGGCCTGGATATGGGTTGTTGACGACGGCAGATCGGTGATCGCGACCGCAAGCGATCGCTTCGCGATCGTCCAATGAAAATAGAGCTGCTGCGAGAGTGTCTTGATCGTCGTCGCATCGCCCTGATAGTCGACGCGCTGGATGCCTTCGATCAGCCGACTGATCTGCCAGCAGCAATAAGGTTTCTTCCCGTAAAAGTCTGCTTCAAACAGTACATCGTCTCCATCGATTTTCGAGTAGACTCCGTTTCCGAGCCCAAAATCGCAGGTCGGAATTTCGTCCAATGCAGGCGCAGCAAGCGGTATATCGAGCGAGAGGATCGAACCGGCGGCAGGAACATCGACTGTGTGAACGATATGAGCCCAGGATTTACAGGCAGTCAGCTCGATCGCGGTGTTTCCGAATCGGTCGTTGGCAGGATAGTGGCGCCATCCTGAGGCGAAGTAAGCGAGCTCACCGGCGATCGATTTGCATCGCAGAAGCTCCGGGGATGCCTGTTCAGCATTTAGTGTAAAGGTGACGGGACCGGCTAGATGCTCGACACCGTCGTAACGCACCGATGTAAGATCGAGGTTCTCGGCAATGGTAGTTGCGATTCGTTCCTGCCGGCAGATGACGGAACCATCCCCGGGAACTTCGACATGAATCGGATCTGGAATCTGTCCCGCCTGCTCGGAGACAATAATGCTCAGCTTCCTTCGTTCGTACGGCGCAAGGGAAATGGCGAATCTGACCAACAGCTTATTGCGCGTAGGAATCGTTTCCGATGGTAACAAATTCCCCGCATCATCTTTTACAGCGACGAGCAGGTCCGGGCTCTTCAGCGTCAAAGAAAACTTTAGTGGATAAAGAAACCGTCGAATTCCGTGATCTTCCGTAACTATCAGCTTAGCGACTGTCGTCATTGTGTACGCTCCAAAACCTTTGCTATCTCATTCACCGTAAAAGCCGTTGCACCCTTGCTGCGGCCGAAGAGCGACTGCGCCCGTTCGCCCATAGCAGTACGGCCTTCGTGATCTACCAGCAGCTTCTCGATCGCCTCAGTCAATTGATCGACTTGCGCCGCCCGATCTTTATCGTCTGCAGGGATCTGAACTACTGCATTGTGATCGCGGAAATCGTCGATGATACCCGGAAAGTTTTCTGTGCTCGGACCGATCACGATCGCTTTTCCGTAGAGAGCGGGCTCCATGATACTCTGGCCGCCGTGCGGAATCAATGTTCCGCCAACGAAGGCGACTGTGGCGAACTGATAGGCGGCAGCAAGCTCGCCGACCGAGTCGAGGAGCAGAACCGTTGCTGACGGCGAGGCGGAGCCGCTCGAACGCCTTGCGACAATCTGCCCGGTTCGCTCGGCCAATGCCGCGACCGCATTGAACCGCTCGGGGTGACGCGGCGCGAGCAGCAGGCGGACATCGGAAGTGCGGTCCGAGGACCTCAGGCGGTCCAACACCTCAAACAAGACAGATTCTTCGGTGTCATGGGTACTGCCGGCGACAATCAACGGGGAATTCAGACTGGATAAGGAAAGGCTATCGTCGATAGCCGTCCGCACTGCCTCAGCCACATCCTTTTCCACTACATCACGGTCGTACTTGATATTGCCGGTAACGACAATCCTGCTGGTGCGTGCGCCCATTTGACGCAGTCGGTCGGCATCCTCTTGGTCCTTCATCAGAAATTTGGAGTAATTTTCGAGGACGATACCCATTAGCGGCTGTACCCAACGGTAGTATTGAAATGACTCGGCCGAGATCCGTCCATTTGCCATGACGATCGGTATGTTGCGTTTGCGAAGGCCATGCAAAGTGTTTGGCCAAATTTCGGTGTCGATCGTTATCAATATATCCGGCTTGACATGCTCCAGCACTCGATTGACAAAGATCGGCAGGTCTATCGGGAAGTAAAAGACATTTCCCTCGCCATATTTAGCGAATCTTTCGTCGGCAATGCGTCGGCCCGAACGAGTGATGACGCTGAACACAAGGCGGGCTTCGGGAAACCTTTGGCTGAGCAGATGCGCCAGCGGCTGTACTGAAAGTGTCTCACCGACCGAGCAAGAGTGGATCCAGATAGTCTTGCGGCCGTCGCTCCGCAACGAATTCGGCAGATGGCCCATACGCTCGCGCATCGCCGGAAGGTACTTTCGGTTGACGAAGGCGTTGTAGAGGAAGAACGGGATCATGATAAAGACCCACGCCCCGAAAAGAATGCTATAGATCAGATACACGAGGAATTAACTCTTCTATCGGAATCACGACAATATCCGCAGTCTTTTGCTGAGCGGAACCGGAGACCGATGGGGGTGCTGCGGCTTCGCCCACCCCGAACATTTACAATTTATGCTTCAAGTATGGCACGCGCACGTTCAAGATCTTCCGCCGTGTCCACGCCGATTGTGTTAAACTCAGTTTTGAGGACATGTATCGGGACTCCGTTGTGTAAAAAGCGCAGTTGCTCAAGGCTTTCCGCGAGTTCCAAATCGGACGGCGGCCAGGTGTGGAATTTCGCAAGAACTTCCCGCCGGTAAGCATAGAGTCCGATATGCTTGTAACGGCGAATATTTCCTGAACCGTCTCGATCGTACGGAAGCGGGAAGCGGGAGAAGTACAGCGCCCGTGACAGTGAATCGACAATCACCTTGACATTGTTCGGGTCGGCCGCCGCTTCGTCGTCTATTTCGACCATAAGCGTACTCACAAACGCTTCGTCGGGCCGGTCAAAAAAAGGCGAGAGCAACAGGTCGAGGTGCTCCGTACGCAGTGTCGGCTCGTCACCCTGGATATTCACATAGATATCCGCAGCGCATTTGCTCATTACTTCATTGAGCCGGTCGCTGCCACAGCGATGTTCGGGCGACGTCATGATGGCGGGCACGCAAAACTGTTCACACACAGCGAGGACTTCCAAGGAGTCGACCGCGACGATAACGTCGCTGAGGCGCTTCGATCGGCGGGCGGCTTCATAGACCCAGACGACAACCGGCTTGTTGCCGATCAGTTTGATAACCTTGCCTGGCAAGCGTGACGATTTCAGCCGCGCCGGGATGACGCCGAGAATTTTTGGATCGTTAGACATAGTTCAATAGTGGATCAAGTGATGGGGCCGCCGTCTGGTATTGCCGCCAGTTCATCCTGCCGAATATGATAGACCTTAATCCTCCAGTGTTTACCGTATTTTGCACTGACAACATCCTCGTTGATTATCTTGCGCTTCTTTCCGTGCTGCACGACATAAAAATCGGGTGCCGGCCAGGCACCGAGTATTCGGCCCTCCGCAGACTCGCCAAGAGTCAGCGTTTCGCCATCATCGATCGTGTCCGCGTCAGCGTCACTCGGAAGTGATTGGATCAGCCGAAACCACGAGTCGCCAAAACGGAGCGTCCCGCAGGTCGGCGATTCCAACAGCCGCTTTTTGCCGTGTTCAACGTACCAGATCTGGGATCGGTCCATTAGCGGGCGGCGAACCAGTCGGCCTTCGAGCTGCGCCAGCGATGCCACATTGCGCTTATTTACCGGCGCTCTAGTTCCGCGCTCAGCATTCGAATCGACTGTCGAAGTGATAATTTCGACTCGCCCGACCTCGTTGAGAAACGATGGATGCGCGAATGCAGCGAAGAGCTCCGCTTTAAAATGCCCCGGTTCTTCGATAGGAAACAGCCCACCGTCTCCGCCGGAGACGACATATTTGTAACGCACGGAAAGTCCATCAACGGCCGGGTCGATGATGCGCTCCAGCAGCCGTTTTTCGACCTCTGCGCGCTCAATGACCCGCCAGAGCACGAGATCGTCGCCCGGGGATGACAGGGATCCGGACACTATTTCCGGCGCCCCAATTTCGCCGAGAAGTGAACCTCGTCGTCCCGTGATATCGAGTTGAGCCGTAACGAAGACAGCCTGGTCCAAGTCAGCCTCTTGAAGTCTAAACCTTATAAAGGTGAGAAGCAGTGTCCTTAATTCGCAGCGATTCGCCGATGCTGCCGAGGACCTGACCGTTGATCGGAGCCGCGATTACTATCCCGAGGGCATCGCGGTGCAGACGCTCCAAGCCGGTTTCACGAAGATAACCGACTGTTCCGGCGATTGCGATGGCATCGGATGTCATCTGCAGCGCTGACTCGCTGAGAAACTGCTTTGCAGTCATGGTGGCGGCTTCGATACCCGGCCGCTCGCTCTCGGGTTTGCTCGCCTGCTCCGCCAGCGCATAAACATGTGTCCGCATGATCGAAAGTTGAATCGCGAGAGAACTTACCCTGACTCGGACACTTTCATATTTTTCAAACGCAAGATTTTGTCTGACTGTGTCGAGAAGGCGGCGAAATGTTCCGAGTGCAATTCCCGATGCGACAATCCCTGAATGCAGTCCAGAGCGCATATCGAACGCGATGATCGGGCCAATTTTGCCGGGCTCGCCGACTCGTTCTTCATCGGCGACCAGTGCATTCTCAAATCCGACCGAGCCGGAATGCGTCCCTTGCAGTCCCATCGAGTCCATTTGCGGACCTAGGACCAGTCCTGCGTTCTCGCTCTCGACCAAGAAGAAGCCCTTGCCGTCGGTGGTGTCGGTCATCACCATGTAAACTCCGGCCTGGCCGGCCCCGGTACAGAACGCTTTCTGACCATTAAGCCGCCAGTAACCGTCCTGAAGGTAGGCTTTGGTGTTCAGAAAGGCTTTGTCGGCGCCGACACCCTTTTCCGACCAGGCGGAAGCCCCGAGGGTGTCGCAGGCGAGCTTTGGGAGATACTTCCGCCGCTGATACTCCGATCCTGCTTTGGCGATCCGGTTGGCAGTCAGTAGATGCAGCAGCAGAACAAACCCGGTGGCAGGTGCAACGCTTGCGATCTGTTCGATAGCATACGTCGCATGCAGCGCATCGAGTCCTAGTCCGCCGTACTCTTTTGGGGTAAGAAGGCCAAGGTAGTTGTGCTGAGCCAGAAGGTTGACATTTGAACGGGGAAAAGAGTGCTCGTCCGGCTCGTCAACATGTTTTACCAGTGTTTCGGAAACCAGCTTTTGTATAGGCGCGACGATTTTCAGTTGAGGATAGACTTCTTCGGGCGCCTGGTCCCAGGTGAGAATCATTATTTTTTACCTGAATTATTCTGGCATAACCCGAACACAAAGTCAAACCGAACAAAGTCAATCCAGAGCAAGGGTTGATATGGATCTACGAACTATGATAAGGACTCGGCTATCCGCGCCGGCGACGAATCAGTGCGCCTCCTCGACACAGCGCAGTATTACGGCGGCTGGGTCAAAGGTATTCCGAGGAGCGCAGGCGAAACAACACTCGGGGAGTGTTTAGAAGGTTCCAGGTAAACGTCCCCGATCGAATGTCTGCCATTCCAGTCAGGCTAACGCCATCTCAGGTTGTGCTGGTTGAAGATGTTCGCCGCTTCGAACGTTTAAGCAAATGTATACGTTAATTATACTAGTATGGAATTTTTGCAGTTGACTAAGACTATCTCAGCAGTAGGTATTTTGTTCCTGTTTACGTCTTGTTACGCACCAAACACCTTCGCCCAAATGGTGACCGGCAGGGCGATGACAAATTTCGGCCAGGCATTCGGCCTGAGTGCCGGCAGCGGAGTTTCAAGCTCGGAGCCGAAGTCGTTGGCCGCCGTCTTCGCCGGCGGCACTGCGCCCGGAAACATACTTTGGCCCGGCGACAAGCCAACATTTGACCTCAAAGTGAGCAATCGTACCAATCTAGAAATTGAGCAAACCGCGAAAGTCGACATCATCTCCTACGGCACAAAGGGTACTCCCGGCGATGTATGGACACCGGTAGTTGAAAAGATTGCCAATGATGGTTCAGTGCCCATCGTTATCTCGCTTCCCCCATTCGGCAGTCAGTCCATAACGATAGCACCCGATATCCCTGA
>PLAD01000023.1 GCA_003134215.1 Armatimonadota bacterium | reverse complement strand
TGGCTCAACTTGAAGAACTGCGCGATAGACATACGCCGTAGAAACTGGCCGCAGCACGAATCAGGCTGTGCTATAATATGCTGATTTCACGAATTTCGAGGTAAATAATCTTGCCGCTGATAGTTGACGCCGCTACCGAAGCGGCCCCTCCGATGCTCACGTGCGTCAAATTGAACGATGGTTTCCAATTTGAACTTCTCATTCGTGTCGCTAGAGATGAAAATCCGGTCACTAAAATTCAAATCGGGCCGTACCTTTTTCAGGACCGGTACATTCCGAAAAAGGCGCTCGGTGGATTGTTCATATCCGGAGGCCCCGAAAACTGCTTCTTCATGCACAAAAGCGCTCCTCCACGATGGTCTAGATTGACCTGGGAAGTAATGGAAAACCAGGCTCATTCGCCGGTCTACCTTTCCTGGACCGGTATTCTCGAACCGGGCAATGTCGGAGTTTTTCGCTTCATTTCGATGTTTCCCCCAGGCGGCTTGCGTGCAGGAATGGTGATCCATCAGGGAAACACCGTTCTCCATTACGGAGTTAACGGCCCGAACTACGAGCGGTTCGAAAAGCACGATCATTAGTAGGCGACGACGGCGTTACGAGGTCTTGTGTTCAAGGAGCAGCCCGTAACGCATGCCTCTAAGACTTACAATGAAGGCGTCAACTTTTACTTCCTTTAGTATGCTGATTAGAATTGCGCCGCCCGCGATAATGATATCGGCTCGTCCTGGATCGAGAAATTGTACATTTTTTCGTTCCGCGAGACTGAGCGTCCGCAAATAGCATACACGGTCTTCCACCTGTGTAAGGCTGACGGATTTGCCATGAACATCTTTGCTGGACAGGGCCATCGCTGCGATGGTCGAGGCTGTACCGCCGACGCCGCAGACCAACGGTTTGCCGACGATATTTCCGACAAACGAGTTGATAGACTTTCGAGCGTCGGACAGCGCCGCATCGAATTCTTGGTCTGTCGGCGGATCGGCGTGCAGGTGACGCTCGGTCAGCCTCACAGCGCCAATATTTAAACTGACATGTGCAGCCAGTTTGCCGAATGAACCCAGATTAAGTTCAGTGCTTCCGCCTCCGATATCGAAGACCAAGAGATTGTCGGCGCTCTTCTGACCAATAATTGGATCTCCGACCACAGCCTTAAAAGAAAGAGACGCCTCTCGTTCACCGGAAATTATCTCAACTTCCAGACCGCGCTGCTTTTTGACTTCGTCGAGAAGTTCGTGTCCGTTGGACGCATCCCTCAAAGCACTGGTGCCGGCTGCCACAATGCGCTGTGCACCGCCGGAGCGGGCCTTATCTGCAAACTCGATAATCGCGCCGAGCGTTTCCTTTATTGATTCGGGATTCAACTTCCCGTTTGCGTCGACGTTTTTGCCAAGCCGAGTAATTCGGCTTTCTTCGTCGACGATATGAATATCGTCTGAAACGTCGGCAACTGTGAGCTTAACGCTGTTCGTGCCAATATCGATCACTGCTGTTTTCATCAGGTCACTACCTCACAAGATACTTTACCCTCGTCGACAGTTAAGATTGCAAAGGACGGCAGCCCCCAGGACCGTCCAACTGAACCTGGATTGACAAAGAGGGTCCCACCGGAGCGGCGTACAAAGGGAGTATGTGTGTGCCCGACGATAATGATATCGAACGAACACTCGTCAGCGATAACCGACAGCTCCGAGTCGGTAGTCCAAGATCCGATCCCGCGTTTTGCGCCGAGCGGAGAATAGTGCCCAAGGTAGACAGTTTGGCCTTCGATATCGAGATCCAGCGACGAGGGAAGGTTTCGCAGCCACTCCCTTTGATCTTCCGAGATCTGTCCGCTGGCATCCCTGATTGAGTTCAGCTTATCCGGGCGGCTCCGCTGCCACTTCCGCTCGAATTTCTCGATCGAATGTAGGTAATCGGCAACATTGTAGTCGTAGTTTCCGCCCACCGATACAACTTGAGAACAGGATCTGAGAAAATCGATACAGGCCGCCGAATTGGAACCGTAAGCGACCGAATCGCCGGCGTTAAGTATCATTCGGCTTAACAAGTCTCGCGTATCGAGCTTCCGCCAGACCGCTTCCAGGGCAGTAATGTTTCCGTGGATATCGCTGACGATGCCATAAGATGCCACTGACGATCAGGACTTCGCCGCCGAAGCAGTTTGAGAAATTATATGGGACTGGTTCGCTGTCTGAAGTGACGACCTGAACCGTGCGCCAAAGACAAGTTCGACAAATTTCTTCTCGAACGAATTTCCTGCGAATAGGCCGTTCCAAGACGAGAGGAATTCATTAT
The DNA here is from genome assembly GCA_003134215.1 of Armatimonadota bacterium. Taxonomy (GTDB): domain Bacteria; phylum Armatimonadota; class Armatimonadia; order Armatimonadales; family Capsulimonadaceae; genus BOG-944. The sequence goes on along the minus strand of PLAD01000023.1, from coordinate 2,676 downwards.
AGAGCCTCTCACGAGATTGTGTCTCACGGTCGATCAAGTTCGCCAAACCAATGCGGATCTCTGGCTTTTTGACGATGTTCTGGTTGAGGAACTCACGAATCTGTACAACGCGGACATCGCAGTCGTGAATGTCTCCTATCTGCTCCTGGCACAGCTTTATATGAGCGATAATCCCGGCATACGCTTCTTGGGACTCGGCGTATGCCGGCGCGAAGATCTCCAAAGTGTATCGCAGTCGTTTCGCGGCAATCCTCATGCTGTGAAGTTCGATTACATTTTCAGGGTCAGCGATGAAATCGGCGAAGTACAGCATCTCGGAAAGCCGCGTGTAAAGCATTAAAGGTGCGTTGTCGCCAAGCGTTCCGTGCGGCTGGACAGCATACAGAGTAAGAGCTTTAGACATCGATAGAGCCTCCAACGTGCGGTGATGCACAATGAACGGACTCCAGCAGATGTAGACCATCATTTTCAAGTTCGCCCGGATCGAGACGTTTCAACGTTTTCAGCAGTTCCTGCTGCTGCTGCTCTCTCTGCTTTTGCAGATGCTTGATAAACTCGTGAAGCCCGAACTCTTCGTTGGTCCTGTCTACAGTCAACTCTGACGATTCTTTTTTGAGAAACTCAAGGAAGACGTCGGTATCCCGGGCTTCACCGAGCGCGTCCGTCAGGTACGAGATTTTCCGCTCGAATCTCTCGAACAGTCGAGGAGGGAAGATTGGCTGGAAGACTGAAAGAGCAGCGCGCAAACGACGAGTAGCGACTCGCATATCGTGTACAGCGTCAACATCCTTGCCGCCGTGTACGCCTTCCCACTGCTTGACGATTGCTGTCAGATACAGCCGTATGCTGTCGCAAGCGACCTCTGAAAAAGACAACTGGTCCGAACCGACTCTGGATACCATGTTAGAAGTGTACCCAAAAAAATCGATGCAGACCAGTGTCCAGATGCTTGTAAAAAGAGAGGCGACTACACGGACTCTTTGCGCTTTCGACGTCGTCCCATGGCGGCACCGACGGCCAGGAAGAGGCCGGCTAGAGACCAAGTGGTTACCTGTCCAGGTTCAGGAGTGGAAGGCGGGCCGGTGGTNNGTACCCGTCGTTCCAGTTGTTCCAGATGTACCCGTCGTGCCTGTGGTTCCGGTTGTCCCCGTCGTTCCTGTTGTTCCAGTTGTACCGGTGGTTCCAGTCGTGCCTGTAGTACCAGTTGTGCCCGTAGTTCCAGTTGTTCCGGGCGTACCGGTCGTCGTCGTTCCGCCGGTCGTTCCTCCGCCGGAAGTCGAACCACCATGCGTACCGAGGAGAAGGATTGGCAGACCGGCGACGAACGGAGACAGAGGAACGTGCGATACGATCGTTCCGACCGCTGGTATGACGATATCGGTCGGCCCGCCAACTGCAGGCAGAACTTCAGGCGCAGCAGGCTCAGGTGTGATATAAGCCGCGACCTTTTCCGTCGGAGTTACGACGTTAGAAGCTACCTTGACAGCCGGCTTCGGGCCGGTGAACTTGAAGATACTTGCTACTGCGGTCTTCGGGGCTTCCGGAAGCACGGCCGAGAACGGGTTTCCACATGCCCAGCGCAAAACCGGCTTACCATTGCGAAGCGCAAATACTTTCTCGCCAGCATGCAGTCTCTCTTGTGCAGTAAAGATGACACCATTCGGTGTGACACAATAGACTGTGTGATAGAAAGAGTGCGACAGATGCACGATCTGAAGGTTCTGCTTCATATAAGCAGCGATCTTCGTCGGCTGAATATGGTACAGAGACGCATATCGATGTCGGACGGATGGATTAGAATTGAGCTCCTCAACCAGGCCGTTAACAGTCTTTACCTGGGTTTTGAGAAATGAATCCTTAGGACATCTGTGCCCATATTCCGAAGCGAAAACCGAAGGTTCCGCTTGAATTGATAAAAGCAGTAATGATGCGATCGCACCCTTAATAAAACGTGTCTTGTTCATATTCCTTGAAGACTTCACATCCATCTGAATTACCTCTAACCAAAAGCTACCAGTTTATTACTTCGTCTGATTCGAAACATCGCTGTCATTAATCGAAAAACTTACAATTGTCGGCGCCGTATAATCGCCCGATGGGGTTACTCCCCAAACGTAAAGCTGCACCACTCCGGGCAGTAGCCCCTGAGTCATCGTCGGTGTCTGTGACTGCAGCTTAATGTGTGCACCCGCTAATGGGTTCGTCTGAACGCTCGTATAGATCGGCTCACCATCACGATATATTGCAAATACAAACCTGTTCGCCGCCGAGCCTTGGCCTGGCGACAGCGCCACTGTCAAATCACCGTTTACACCAACCGGCACACCTGCCTTGCGCTGACTGGCAGCGATCGGATCGGCGAAGGAAACCATTATGCCAGGATCCGCAACCTGCTGTCTTGTCTGATCAACCGCCGGTGGAAAGAAAATTCCCGCAGTCGGCTCTTGCGAAGTCACTGATCCCTTCGAAAATATCTGCTGCGAACCTGCAACTGACGATGCTACCGGAACCGGCGTAGTCGCTTCTGATACCGCTGTCGGCGGTACAAGATCCGAAGGCAGCGCAGTCACGACCGTAAACGCAACCGGAAATTTTGCCACCGCATTATGCTTATCGGCTAAACTCGTGCTTATCTCAAGCAGATGATCACCTAACGCCAGAGTTCCGCCTGCCACT
>PLAD01000143.1 GCA_003134215.1 Armatimonadota bacterium | reverse complement strand
ATATAACGTGCGCCTCGTATATCAGTCATTCTCTCTTCGATAGGTTTGGAAACATATATCTCCATCTCCTGCGCTGACAGGCCTGGCATCGTTGTAACTATGCCGACCAATGGGCTCTCTACATACGGCATCATTCGCCTGGGCATAATTCCGCCAAACACGGTGATTAGCGCCAGTATGAGAATGGCTGAGTAAAAGGCTATGACTGACCATGGGTGTTCGACGGAAAACGCGGAAACATTAAAGCCAAAATTAGTCGTCGAGTCGGTCGGCTTATGGTTGCGACGATCCTGCGAGTCCATCAGTCTGCGGTAGTTCTGCCAATTCCTATTCATAGATTTAATCTTTCGAAAACGGCCGACTAACCAAATCAGGTGGATTTGAGGAGCACGCCCTCAGTGAGACCGGCCTGCCCTTGCTCAACGATTTGCTCACCAGACAAGACTTCTCCTGGTTCGACTTCGGTCCACTTACCGTTGGCGGCTCCAATTGTAATAGGTACAAGATGCGCCTTGAGGCCGGAAGTTGCTGTCGCGCCATTGGCTTTGCTTGACGTCACTGGCACAAGCTCTCCGCCATCCATCGGATCTCTATAGTTGAACTGCGCCGCCTGTTCGGCCGAATAGTGGATGTGGCAGATAACGCATTCGTAGATGGTGTCGGACCGTGTGTCGGCTTGCGCAACCCAAAGGTAGTTTTGACCATTTTGAGAAATGACGGAGTCGGCGGGAACCAGTAATTCATCGTCATTCGTTTGGCGAGCGATTTTCATGGACGCAAACTCGCCGGGAATTAAAGTATGGTCTTGATTGGGTAACACTGCTTCCACAATGGCCGTACGAGTTTCATCGTTTGCCGAAGGGAATACTGCAGTGACGGATGCAAAGATAGGGGCGGTACCCCCACTACCTGGGAATGAAATGATAACTTTCGTTCCCGGATGGATGCCCGCAACATCGGATACGGCCACGTTCGCTTGTATTCGCACGCGGTCAATCTCCGCGACTCGCAAAATCGTAGCTCCTTCTTGAACGACAGAGCCGGGCGCAACCGGGCGATCGACTACAACCCCGGACGATAGCGATGTAATACGGCTATAGCTTTCGAGCACTTGCGCTGCTCGCGCCGCAGCGCTTGCGCTAAGCGCGTTCGACTCAGCTTCGGCAGCTTGTCCTACTGCAATGGTAATGTCTGCGGTCGCCATACGTCTGCCCGCCAATGCAGACTTAAGCTGCGCTTGGGCCTCGACTACTTTAGCTTGCGCGGACGATGCTGACGATATCGCTTCGGATTTTTTTGCGGTCGCTTGATCCAATGCGCTGGCGGACGTTTGCGACTGACTGAGTTCATTTTGATACTCTTGCTGTGAGACAGCGCCCGCATCTGCTAGAACTTTTTCCCGCGTAATTTCGGCGTTCCAGTAATCCGCATTTGCTATTGCGCTTTGTACGGCTGCTTCCGCGTCCGTTACCCTTGCCAATGCGGCGGTTGCGTCAGACTGCGCACTCGCGATCTGTGATTCTGATGCATCTACTTGTGCCGCCGCGCCGTCTAAAGCGGCAGTATGGTGTAAGTGGTGCGTCAGATGCGCAACTTGCGCGGCGTCTTCGGCGCTTTGAGCATCGGCTAAGGCTTGATCTGTCTTGGCGTCAGATTCGGCTGAATCTAATTCTGCGACTAGTTCTCCTGTGTGGACATAGTCGCCGGGATATACCGGTATGGATTGTACGACGCCGGAGACTCGAGAAGCGATATCTTCTTCGTTGTAAGCCTTGATTGTCCCTGTGTAGCTGACGGTGTCACTTATCGTACCAGTGCGTACTGTGGCGAATGTTACTTCAGCAGTGCCGGTTGGAGGGCGCATCTGTGACATGTCCATTGCTTGAGCAGTGATCACGTCGACGTGGCCCGGGATCTGGACCATACGGACAAAAATTATCGTGCTGAAAATGACCAATAAGGTCAAAGCGAGCGTGATTTTGTTCGAATTAAGCCATGTTTTCATTAGCCTGTAGTTCCGTTCGTTAAATGCTCGATTTCCGGGAAATGAGCGACACGGAAAGGACGTTTATCGTCAGATCCAACCGTGCCGCGCGATACCTGCCTACATTCCCATTGAGCCCATTGAGCCCGACGGTTCTATTGGCTTAGCGTGTTTTTGCGATGATGCTTTAGCGGCCACAAGCGTCCCGCCGTCCATCGGATCTTTGAAATGATCTTTCTTTGCGTTGGCAGCGGAGAACTTCATATGGCACTTATTGCACACGTACACGGAAGAAGGACTGCCTTTTGTCTGAGTCGGTGCGGCGAAGGTCGCGGACTGCAATAGCGCGAGAGCGAGAACGAAAGCAGCATTAAATATATTCAATTTATTTCTCCTTGATAGTGGATGTCGTGCTGAAACTAGTCAGCTGAGGCTTCTGAGTTTGGAACCTTTGCCTGATGCCAATGTGAACATAACGCACATCGGCAAGTGAGAGGCTAAACAGTATTTGAGGATGAAAGTTACCAGTTCGCAAGCATCACGTTTCCGACGAGCGGACGGATTGACTTTATCAGTTTAACTGCGAATTAGGGGTAGGGCCTAGCTGGGCGGGGGCGCACGAAGGCCGTGAAGACGGAGAAACGCCGTTGTGATATGTAAGGAGAATCCGGACCTGGAGTATTGGTGAAATGTAACATCACAATTAAACAGGCTATGTGATTTCAAGTAATAAACTGAAACCGAGCTTGATGCGATGTTTAGGTGTTGGGATTTGGTGAAAACTGGAGCCTGACGAACCGCTGATGCCCACGACGTTGTAATGATACAGCGGCGTTCGGAAAGGGTTTGTAAGTGAAGTTGGCTTGTTGCCGGGGCAATCTTCGCGCGTTGCATTCCGTTGCAGCACGGCATATTTGCCATTGAGGCTTCTGCATTGTAATGAGCCAGGTCAACCGAAGCCTGAGCACAAGGCGGTGCAGTCGGCGACATTCCGACACATCGCATGGCAATGCTAGCCATAGCCGTAGGTGGCAAAACGGCTTGCAATAATGCGAGCAGCGTGACAATGGTGTAGAGCGTTCTGCGAAACCCAAACTTCATCCTACTCAGACTATACCATAACCTGGCGATTAGTTTAGGAAGTCGCTCGTATACCTTGACCTAAATCCAACATGCTCCTACTTGTCAACGTAACTTGGAACAGGGTTTGGATGATTGGTTGGCTTATGCGGAAACCGGAGTCGGTGTGCTTGTCTCTGCGCGAGGAGCAAATCGTGAAGAAGCTATCGCCAATTTTCGCTCAGTACTCAAATTTCATCTTCAAAGCTTGGTGGAGTTAGGTAAGGAACAATTAATGAATGAATCTCTCAACCTTCAGGCGTTGGTTCCCGCATAGGGCTAAATCTTGAATCACCCGGCTAGTACGTTGTGAAAACTGCGGTTAGCTTTTGAGCCTCCGCCGTTACTAGAAATTGCACCATCGGCGGAAATCGAAACTTCGACCAGTCCGACCATTCTTGGAGGCGTTTCTTGTAGATTGTTGGGTCCAATTGACTGCCGAATCCGCCGAAAATCAAGCGTAGAGCCGGGTTTTCCGAAACTTGACTGCCTAGTAACATGGCACGCCCTAGTGCGTCACGCAAGTGATATCTAATCGTCCGTATCCTTCGATACACCCTTCATCCATTTGGTGTGGCCGTCGAAAAGAAGAAACTGTGTTCCGCCGGAATGTCTATAGGTTGGTACAATCGGGGCTACTGAATAGTCTTGTTCCGCTTCGTACGCGAGTGTTGTCAATGCCGTATTAGCCGGCTTACCATTATTGTAAGGGTCTGGCCAGTCACAGTAAATCGAAAGTCCCTGATAATCGCTTGGCATTCGATAGGAGCCTGCGCGCCTTTCTACAGTCCGATCATAGTCGTCCGGGCAGATGAAAATAGCGCCGGTATTGGAACTGTATGGCGCACAGTCTGCAATGATCCCTGAGAAGGACCCTCCATTTGGAGGAGTGATACCGTCGTCGTCTTGAGCATAGAGCTGAATAGCCAGTCCTATTTGGTGATAATTGGACAAGCACGCCGAGGCACGACCCTTTTCATGGACCTGCGCAAATACGGGAAATAAAATAGCTGTCAATATTATTATCACCGCAACAACGACAAGGAGTTCTACAAGCGAGAAAGCAGCACTCCTCCGATAAAATTTTGAAAATTCAGCTAACTCTCTCATCATAATTGAATTTCACGTCAGTTTATACTTTGTACCTCAAAGTTGATAGGCGGCATTGTACCTGTCGATACAGTTTTGTGTGTGGACGAGAGAAAAAAAATCTGCCGCATACCGGACTTGAACCAGTGACACGCGGATTTTCAGTCCGCTGCTCTACCAGCTGAGCTATCCAGCCAATACGCCCTCGCACCTGCGTGCGAAACTTCCACAATGCCGTGTCGGCAGGCAGGGGCAAGCCTAAATCGTGATCGATCGAAGCCTGGGGCGTCCGAGCGCCGCATCCAGGTTAGAGCAGGGCAGGCCCGCCACCACTGCCACGCCAGCCGCCGCATTCGCCACCACCTCCGGGCCCATCGGGTCTGCCGCCGGGTGAACCGGGTTGGCCTGCACTGACGGGGGGAGTTGGTCGATGAGGTTGAAGGAGGCACCGAAACAGGGACAGGAGGAGGTTTGGGCGTGGCAGTAGCTTTTTTGTGGAATAAAAACCACGCGATGATGGCGACGGCCACGACGCCTAACGTTAGGAAAACCCAATAAAGCCACCGTTGCCGTGTCTTGCCCGGTTGGATTGCACTCGGTAGCGTAGTCATGCTGCGCAGACTGGCGACTCCTTCGGCAGGATAGTGGATGCAGCATCTCCGGTTTTTGGGAGGCTACCCCGGTGGCACAGGCCAGGAGACTCTTCTGGCTCTATGGGGTGAACACCCCA
>PLAD01000126.1 GCA_003134215.1 Armatimonadota bacterium | reverse complement strand
GCAGGGCGACATTGACGATGGTCGTATCCAGAACCTGAAGCATGGCTGCGGTAATCAGACCGGCGAGGATGAACCAACGGAATGGGTTCACCTCTTCGTGGGTTGCGAGCGGATCTGCTCTATTCGGTTTGCTGATTTCGAGACTGTTTTGACCGGCAGCATCTTTTGCTGTATTCTGCGGCAGTCTTGCGGTTGTAGTACTCATTTTCTTAATAGCCTATGGCTGGAGACCTTTGAAAAACACATCAATTACAGAGTCGATCACTTCTTGCTGCGTCGTCTTCCCGGCAGCAATCAGACCCTCGTAAGAGGCATCCGAAGTTAGACCGAGAAGCATCTGTACAATCAAGCGGCTCGGAAGATCGGCGCGGATCTGCCCCGCCTCCTGGGCGGACAAAACAATTGCGGAAAGTGCGGCTGCGCGCTGTTCAAATGCTCGCTGGTAGTCCGGGTGCGACTTATAGGTCATGATGGAGTGGCGCACCTTGACCAGCGCGGCGCATGCCGGCTGAAATCGGGAGTCCAGCATCCATCGGACAATCAGCTTAAGGCGATCGGTCGGCGGCAGTGCGGAGTCGAATGAACCGATCGCCTTGATACCCTGGTCCATCAACGTCAGAATCGCCCGGAGGGCGATATCTTCTCTGGAAGCAAAGTGATGGTACAGAGTTTGGCGGGAGATGCCGACCCGAGCGGCAAGTCCGTCCATCGTCAGGGCATCATAGCCCTGTTCGACAATCAGCGCAAAGGCGGCCTCAAGGATGGCCTCGCCCCGCGCTTCGCGCTGCCGATCACGCAGGCCGCGTTTATCCTTAGAAATTATGTCAGCAGCGACCGTCATAAAAATATTTTACACGAGTGTAAAATATTTGTCAATGGTGTCGTGAAATTTCCAGAGGCTCACCCCGTCCCTCTCGAAAACCGTGAGCTTGACGGTTCTGTTAGCTCTCGATTATATATGACGGCCTCCCGATTTCCAAGAGGGCGCCCAGGGACTCACAGGTGATGCTTGAGTCGATGAGGTTAACTCGGACAACCTCGGTGACTCGTAATTTGGCGTCCGCGCCGGCATTTGGTTTGCGGAAAAAATGTCCTGTTTTTGCTCTTTTTTTCCATACTTTTGATCTTAAATTGGTCCTTTGGCTGCAGGCCGTGTGATAGACATCATCGTTGCCCCGGCATTGGGTGCTCGTTTTACATCGTCGGCTCGAACACTTGTGCCGAGCCTCCAGCATCGCCCTACGTTTATTACATTTTGTCTTTCTTGTTTTTGATGGGCGACTCCTCGACAGTGGAGGCAAAAGCATTAGGGCCGGCGACACGATTGCAATTTTCAAGACGTTAATATAAGCTACTCCGGATAGCTGAGTCGTTGATTATATTAGAACAGGTGTTCGTTTTTTGTCAATTCAGCTCGGATGTTTTGTCATTGATTTTAGTATCGATGGCCCTGGACGGTGATTTTTGCCATTGCTTCTTTGATTTCGCTGAGATCGGATGGGGTTAGGCGGATTGCGGCGGCGCCGAGATTTTCGTCTAAACGTTCGATCTTTCGGCTGCCGGGGATTGGGACGATCCAGGGCTTTTGGGCGAGTAGCCAGGCGAGCGCTATTTGCGCTGGAGTGGCGTCCTTTTCTTTTGCAATTCGAATGAGTAAGTCGATGACCACTTGATTTGCACGGATCGCCTCGGGGGTGAAGCGTGGGTTGCGGCTGCGGATATCGGAGCTGTCGAATTTCGTGTTTTCGTCAACCTTACCTGTAAGATAGCCGCGCCCGAGCGGGCTAAAGGGGACGAAGCCGATTCCGAGCTCTTCACAGGCGGGCAGCACTTCGGCTTCGGGTTCTCTCCACCAGATCGAATATTCGCTTTGGATGGCGGTCACGCGCTGAACGGCATGGGCGCGGCGGATGAGATTGGCGCCGGATTCCGACAGCCCGAAATGTTTGACCTTTCCGGCCTCAATGAGCTCTTTGACCGCCCCGGCTACATCCTCGATGGGAACGTTCGGGTCGGGCCGGTGCTGATAGAATAGATCGATGGCATCCACGCGAAGCCGCTTGAGCGAAGCATCGGCGACACGTTTGATCTGCTCTGGACTGCTGTCGTAGCCGACTGACGGGCTGGGGCCGCTTGTTGGATCGTGCTTGAATCCGAATTTCGTCGCAATGGCTACCTTACCCTTGAATGGCTCTAATGCCTGGCCGACGAGATCCTCGTTGGTGAAAGGGCCGTAAACTTCCGCCGTGTCGAAGAAGGTGACGCCCCGCTCGACGGCGGAGTGAATGAAGGCGATCATCTCGTTCGTGTCGCCGATGGGCTTGTCGCCGAATGTCATCCGCATGCAGCCAAGGCCGATGGCCGAGACGGTGAAGCCGCTCTTTCCCAATGTTCGCAATGGCAGTTGTGTTGTTGTCATAGTAATCTCCTATGTTCACGTCAATTCTTAAATAAAAGTCCAGCTATATGTTTTGACTTTAGTCAGATTTGACTGGATACATGAGTATATTACGCGATGTGCGAGGAGATCCAATGTAACGATTATCTAGAATTATTGTATGATTCTACAAAGGGGGTTCAGAGGCTCACCCCGGCCGTCTCGGAAACCGTGAGGCCGTTGGTTATTTTTTCTCGGGGCTTTGCCAATGACTGCCTCACGATTTCCAAGAGGGTGCTTAGAGACTCATAGGGACGCTGCAACGGTTTTCAAGAGGTTGTAAAAATCATTAATACTTAGTCGGGAGTGTGGTACTGTAAATTTCAGAACATGTTTTGATGAGCGTGGATTGATCTGCGTTGGAATTACCGAGCTGCATTCGGCTGGAACTTCCCTGTGATGCACTTTCTGACTAATCTGAGGAACTTTGAATGTCAGCCGATATGACCGGGCCCAAAGAACCGAACTCCGCGGTACTCTACGGTGTCCACCTAACCACGTCAGCTTATACCGCAGTTTTTGCCGAGTACCTCCCACCATGGGAAGAAGCAGCGCACAAAAATAATCAGTTCGAACTTTTTCGAAGTCTGAACACGTCATCTCTCTGAAGCACAGTTAATGTATTAGTACGACGGACAAGTCGATGCCGTCGAATTTGGCTTCGATCATGTCAAAACTGAATGTCGGGTCCCGCGCAGAGGTGATCGTTTGGCTGGCGTCGCGTGCCGCCGCCCTCCCGCGCTGAGAACCAGTGAGAAAATGTACACGTCGGTTTAGACCGTTCTGATAGGGGCAAATGTACTATAGACGCGTAAATGCTTAGGTGATATACTGATTTTGTTTTCTGGTAAACAACCGCTTGTTCAAAAGTTTTGAGCATATTTGCAACTAATGCAAGGCATTCGGTAGTGGTTTTCTGTGGAGGCGATGACTGCGGGTGAACATTGGGGGCAGGATAGCCGGTATTCTCGCGGCAGCGGTTTGTCTTTCTGGTTCGATGTGGTTTTTTCTGGCAGACGCGAACGTGCCAGCGGAACCGCAAACGACGAGGGTGATCAGCGTACATGGGACCGTGGTGTCGATTAACCGCGGCGCTGCCACCATGTCGATTGCGGGGAGCGCGGGCAGGCCCGGTACCAGTTTTTTCATTAGCGCTTCGACAGTCTACGCTAAGGTTCAACCGGCGAATATGGGCATACTGACAATCGGTATGCGGATCATGGGACAGAGCGCCCATCGGATCAAGCATAGGGCCGGCGCTGTGAATGTCGTTTCGATATTGATCGAGCCCCCTGAAGTTCAAAAGGTCAGATTTATCGGGAGAAAGGGCGTCGAGGGGGATATTACACATCTGCCGCCTGATCTTGCGATCGGCTACCCTGGAACGTCGCCTGTTCAGATTATCACAAATGTCAAGACGAAGGTTGGGATGCTGGTTCAAGCGAAACCGACCGATGTCGCCCCCGGTGACAAGGTGACTGCCACAGGATTGCAGACCAAGTATTCTTTTGTTGCAGCAGAGGTCACTATTGAGTCTCCGTAAGCTTTGGAAGAGCTGTGTGCAACTGGAAGGAATTCTGCATGGTAGGAACGACTAGCGCAAAAACTGCGAACTTGCGGTCGAATATTGCAGCGTGGGCACGTCCGGTTATCGTCGCCTCGACGGCGGTTGTAACGGTTTTTGTTGAAATTGGGGGACATCAGCAGGCGCCGGGGCCGATCGGTGGTTCGCCGGATGCAGCGTATCTGGGGATTCTGCTGCTCAGTTTCGCTGTCACCGGCATAGTTCCAGAACTGGACATCGCAGGCGCAAAGCCCCCGCCGAGCCTATTACAGTCTATCGCAAGTTCTTCGCCCGGGCCGGGAACATTGATTTACACGCTGTCCGCCATTGGCGGGCTGCTGGCTCTCGATAATTCGGCCCAAGCTTTGGGGACACGGCCGGGGCGATGGTTGGTTTCTATCGCAGTTGCGACGGTCAGCGCCCTGTTATTGATGGAGCTTTCGCGCTGTGACGGGACCGTGGAAGTGATTTGCAACCGCGGCTATCAATCCAGGGTGTTCAAAGGCGGAGCCATACGCAGCATCGGCTATCAATCCATGGTGTTCAAAGGCGAAGCCATACGCAGCATCGCTGCGCTTTCCGTCTTGACGATCGTGCCTCTTCCGATTGTGATTTCGGTCATCCGGCTCGGCCCCTGGCCGGTTTTTTGGGCACTGCTTTTCTTTGGGTACATCATTCGGGTCTGCCTGCCTGTATACCGACAGTCACCCGTCTCAGTCGGCATATCGCCATATTCCGTCGGTCTTTCTTCGAGCGGCTTCGGCGCCATTTGCGCAATGAGCTTCTACAGCCTGGCAGTCGGGCCGAAAGCGCAGAGCCTCATCCTGGTGTGGTGTTCGGCGGCAGCTTTGATTGGCATTGGAGTCTCCGTATACGGCAAGTTCGAACGTCCTAAAGGCGCCGTGCCGGCGGACGATGCACCGCAGCCGTCGATATTGGTTCGGATGCCAGGGCAGACAGAGGCGGTCCCGCTGAATGAGCAATTGATTGGGCAAGACTCACTACTAGCGCTGCTGTTTTTGCGGCCCATCGCGGCAATCTGCGGGTTTGCGGCAAGGAGTCGGACTTCGCATGAACCGTTGGTTCAGACTGTACCGAGCGACCTCGGGATTGTCAGGGAGAAGGAGCGCTAATGGGAAGAAGGATGTGCGGTGTGGGCGCGCGGCGCGGGTTTACGATTCTTGAGATGCTGGTGGTTATCGCGATCATCTCCGTTATGGCGTCGCTGCTTTTTCCGGTGCTTATGTCGGCCAGGGAGAAGGCCAGGCAAGCGACGTGCGCCAGCAATTTGCGGCAGCTCGGGCTGGGTATTGACCAATACGAACAGGATAACGACGACTACGGCCCCGGAAGCCCTACAAACGCATCCGGCAACGGTAAGCTCGGAGGTTGGGTCTACTATACGGCGTTCGGCGAAGGTCAAGGACCGGCGGGAACGCAGTTCGATGTCACCAAGGGTTCGCTGTACCCCTATGTCGGCAACGCGAATGTTTATGTCTGTCCAGACGATTACGTTGCTCAGGAGAGGAGCGCAAACGGGCTCTCCTACTCTATGAACGGCTGTATTATGGGCGCGTATGAAAGTGATGGGATCATTTCGGGGCTCCCTGCCGCGATAGTCCAGTATCCATCGGACGTTGCCTTGCTTGCGGAAGAATCCGAAGGCAACTCGCCCGTTAACTCGAGCGACGACGGATATTTTAAGCCAACAAACGGCTTCTCAAGTCGACATAACAATGGGTCGGAGGTCTTATTTGTGGACCTGCATGTCAAGTGGATGCCGATCGACCAACTGCTGACACCGGAGCCTTCGGATGCTTTTCCACTGGATACGTACGATGAGGTTCTCACCAACGGCGAAAGTACCCCGACATGCCTATAGCGAGTTGTGGGCGCCCTGGCCTGCTAATAACGGACATGCGTCTTGGTGTTCCGGTAACCTGTAACCAAATCAGTAGTCAAACCATTACTAACGACGATCTGTTGGAGATGAGTAAGCGGTACCTTTTAGCCGAAGCCAAAAGACAGGCGGCGGAGCCGATCTTGCCGATATTTCTGACCTTGGCGTTGATTGTGACGCTGATAGTGTGGCGAAAGCGAAAACGCTAGTCCGTGCCGTTAACATGAGTTACTGATTCTCTTGCTGTTTGGTGCGGGCTGTATGACGATGCTTGTGTGTCACCAATTTGAAACTCCAAATGGAAAACTCTTCAATGCTCCGGTGACACGATACGATTTTAGCCTTTCGGCCATGAGTGCTGCATCGTTACGTTCACAGGAACTCACGTCACTACAACGGTTTTGATTCAGTTAAAGCGAGCGGCTTTATTCGTTGGCGTTGACATGATGATTCACTGTGTACGGCCTCGTGTTTTGCGATAGGGTGACCAGGGACTCGCAGTTAGTTAATTTGCGGTGGAGCGTTGCGAAAATTCAGGTCGGAGTCCGCTCAGTGTGTAGAGATTTCACCTTTTTAGCCAGGAATGCGGTGACGATCATCATGTACAGGGCTGTTCCCCATTGGATGAAGATGGGCGGTGCGAAGCCCAGGTGTCGCAGTATGACCAGGCCGTCGCCGATGGGGATTAAAATGGCCAAGGCGAAGAGTGTTAATGTTATGCGGAGGTCTCCTCTCAGGAGGAAAGTCAGGACGACGAGACCTGAGAAGATGTCGCGAATTCCTTTGATCCACATAAAGGGAAAGGCGTCGGGATCGTGGATTGGGATGCCGTAGGCGGTTGAGGCGCCGACCGGGTTGAGGATGAAGTTGATGCCGATTGCGATGATCGCCGCCGGGATCAAGAAAGTGAACCAGAAGAGCGGAGAGTTCTTTTTCAAAGTCGAGCTCTCGGTGTTTGTTGTCGTGTTCATTGTTTACCTCACTTCTTTCTGCCATTCGGCGATGTAGATTTCGACCGCGGGTTTCACAAGTAATGCAGCGCGCTCCCTTCCGCCTTTGATCCGTCCTGCCATTGTCAGCGATACCAGGCCGTGCAGCATCGCCCAAAACATATCGACCTCGTCGTAAAGGTCACGTTCTAACGCGCTATTGCCAGGGAAAACGGCGCGGACTGCATCCCGCAATGCGATAAAACCGTCCTTTGCTTCCTGGGGAGTCTCGGCGGTTCCGAACGAGATACCGTCAAGTCCGTGCATGACCTGATAGAGCTCGGGATGACGAAAGGCAAAATCCCAATAGCTTTGCGCCACTGCGGCAAGGCGCTCGACTGCATCGCCGCTCTCCGGCACTGAGCGCATATCCAACGTGAGAAGTCGAAAGCCTTCTCGCATCAATGCCACCAAGATCGCATCTTTGCTTGAGAAGTATTCGTAGAGGGCGGCAGGACTATATTCGACTTTCTCCGCAACCTTGCGTACAGTGACTTCTCGCCACCCGGCTTCGGCGGCAATGTTGCATGCGGCATTGAGTATGGCCTGCCGCATTTGAACAACTTCGTTTTCCCGTCGATCTTTAGCGCCCATCACTGTCTCCTGATCATAGTTCGATAACTGAACAATGTTCGGAAAATGAATAAAGTTCCCTTAGGAGAAAAATTTATGATGTTTTTCGTTTCGTGAACGGAGCACCGGGGCCTATGGGCCTAGGCGCGGCAATCGGAGATTAGGGAGAAGGGAAGTGGTGCAGGTGGTGCTCGAGGTGGGACGTTAGCAGCTTGCACATTTGATTACAGCTGAGAGGGCCAAATACGGGATGAATGATCCATGCGCTTTGAGAATCATTGGGCAGCGCCGCAATTAGACTCGCGCGGGCGGTATCCCACCGTTTTTTCAGTTCATTTGTGCTCATCTGTTCTTTTGGCTCAAGTTCAGAAACCGTAGGCACCCGAATGTTCGTTTTGGATAGTACAAAACTGGCGCTCCTACTAACAAGACCTGATTTAATTCCCGGCTTTACTGGACTTATCTCAAGGCGTCGCTGTCTCCAAGGTCCTGCAATACATTCCTCAACGAGAACAAGGTGTTCTACCACGCCTGCGGCGGACCATTCGCCTGGTTTAGGCGCCAAGTGGCGCTGGCTTTCGGGCATTGATTCAAGTCTCAGGAGTATGACCTCTTTTAGCTTTGTTGATTTGTCCAGCCATTCAGCCGCTTGCGGAGGCCATTGGGGCTTTTGCATCATTCGACTCTTTTTTAACAAAGTGTAATATGGGAAAGTTAGGACACCCTTGGTCTGGACGGCGAAGGGTGGCGCCCTCGATATTAGGAGACTAGTATGTGGCGTTTGGTTTTGGCGGATTCCAGGGCTGCCAGGATTACCGCGAGTGCTCGGCGCCCTTGTTCGCCGTCGATTTCCGGCGGCGTGTTGGTTTTGATTGCGTTGATAAACGCCCGGCTGACTCCAGAATCGTGCTGGCCGCCGCCGTCGTTTGTCTGTATTCGTCCGGTTTCATAGTACTGATTTTCGCCGGTGCTCAGGTTGACCACGACCGGATAGTTCTTGTCGGTTCCTATGTGTAGAATGCCCTTCGAACCGTACAGGACTGTACCGTTGTCTTCTCCCGGATTATGCGACCAGGATGCAGTCAGTGTGCCGATTGCGCCGCTTTTTGCCCTCAAGAGGCAGACTGCGTTGTCATCGACATCCCCAAACGGCTTTGCTATCTGTTCGACAAATGACGATACCTCAACGATGTCTTCGCCAATAAGCCAGAGTAGGAGGTCAGCCTTGTGTACGCCAAGATCGCCCATAGAGCCGACGAAAGCTTCGGCCCGATTGAAGAACCATCCATCCTTACCTTCGATGCTCCAGCCTTCCGGACCAGCGTGAGAGAATGAGGTACGAAAGGTCAGCAGCTTACCGATTATGCCGTCATCAAACAGTTCCTTTGCTTTGATATGGCTCTGGGCCAGGCGCTGATTGTGCCCGATCATGAGAAACTTGCCGTTCTTAACGGCGGTTTCGATCATCTCCCGCGCTTCAACATCAGACGTCGCCATGGGTTTTTCGCAGAGGACAAGCTTACCAGCCTTCAATGCAGCGATTGTAATTGGAGCGTGATACGCATTTGCCGTCGCGACTACAACCGCATCGATATCGTCGCGGGCGATCAGATTTTTCCAATCTGAAATGGAAACTCCGCCGAATTTCGCTGCACATTCCTCGGCGCGTTCAGGAACGCGATCGGCAAATGCGACGATCTCGACATCTTCATTTTTCGAAAGCTCAGTCGCGTGGCGGTGACGTGCAATCGAGCCTGAGCCGATCAGGCCTACTCTAATTTTTCGACCTGTTGATAACGTACTCATCCTTTTCTCAGTCCTTTCAGCATCGGCTAATCTGTCGACCAATTTTTGCGGCCTGTCGCCGACCGGCGTTGAATGCTACGGCAGTGCATCCCCTGGAAAGCTGCGGCAGGCGTGTACTTCGTAAACGAAAATGTTAGCTGCAACTGCCGGATCGCCATCCATGATTTTGTGCACCTCTTCCACCGACCCGGAGAAGATTGCAATACCGCAGACCTCGCTTTTGTCGTTTACGGGGCAGACGATCGGCAGCAATCCTGCAGCTCGCAGTTCGAAGTTGCGACGCCCGTGCTCCCAAATAAGGTGCTCGGTGTTACCGGCATCAAACGCCGGGCCTTTTTTGAGGATGACTATCGCGTACCGCTTTGCCTTCGCGATCGTGTCCTTCATAAATTGATCTGTGATTGCAGTCATTTTATTTACCAACATATCTGATATGCCAGAGCGTATCCGAACCATCATCGGTTACGTAGAGGCTGCCGTCGGCGCCTTCAGTGACTCCGACCGGGCGTCCCCAAACGGAGTTGTCATCGACAACAAACCCGGTCAAGAAGTCTTGATAGACTCCTGTTGCCTGACCTTTCTTCATGAAGACACGGATTACCTTGTATCCTGTTCGGCGGGAGCGGTTCCAAGACCCATGCTCGCAAGCAAACGCATCGCCGTTATAACTCGCCGGAAACTGACCCTTTTGGTAAAATATCATAGAGAGGGATGCCGAGTGCGATTGAATAAGCACATCAGGCGTGATCACTTTGGCCGAGAGATCGGGATGGTCGCCTTTTGCGCGGGTATCCAATCGGCCTCCCATCCAGTACCAGGGCCAGCCGTAAAAGCCGCCTGGCTGAACATGACTGATGTAGTCAGGCACCAGGTTGTCGCCCAATTCATCGCGTTCGTTGACCGACATCCAGAGCTCGTTAGTACGCGGGTCGATGGTAATGCCGACAGGGTTGCGTATGCCGGTGGCATAGACATGCTCATCGGTGCCGTCGGGCTTGTAATCGTAGATACGGGCGCGGCGTGCTTCGATTGGCACCTGCGCATCGTTGTCGCAAACGTTGGAACCCGATCCAACGGCAAGAAATAGCCTGCTGCCGTCTCTTGTGAAGCAGATATCGCGTGTCCAGTGTCCGCCTCCGCCGTTTGCAATGTTTTGTATGAGGGTCTGACCCGGGCCGGTCGCCTTCAAATCTCCGTTGTGATAGGGAAATCTTTGCAAATCGTTGGTATTGGCGACATAGAGATATTGCGGATTGGGGCCGGGAGGGTAGAAGGCCAAACCGAACGGCTGGTCGAGTCCGTCGACGAATACTTCGTTCTCCGTGGGAGCCGCTGTGCCGGATTGCCGGATTACTCGAATTCGGTTTGCGCCGCTTTCGGCGATAAAGAGATCGCCGTTCGGCGCGGTGATGATTTTTCGCGGCTCGCGCAGGCGGGAAACGACCTTTTCGACGACAAAGCCGGCGGGGGCTTGCGGCCAAGCACCCTGCGGCTGCGGCGCTCCCTGGGGGGCGTTATGGACTGAAGGATCTAAATATGGACGTGGGAGATCTGCGGGCCTGATGTAAAATGAAAGCCCTGCAATATCGTCGCGCCAGTCGGTGTTGAGCGCATCCGGACCGACAAGAACATCGCCCGGGGAGTGATGGACCGGGGCTGCAGCAGGGGGCGCGCTTTGCGCGAACACCGCCGTCGGAACAGCGCCGAGGAATGCCGCGGCCGCAATGGTAGTCAGTATTTTCAATTAGTCATCCTTTCTTATCAGGTTTGCGCTTATCGCTTACGAAGACCTTCGTAGACCTCATCCTGAAGGAGTTCTCTTCCATGCGCCGCAGCGACGGATAGTTCATCGCACCGTTCGTTTTCGGGGTGTCCGTCATGCCCTTTAACCCATACGAAGCGGACATCGTGCTCGGCACAGAGGTCGAGAAGGGCACCCCAGAGATCGCTGTTCAATGCCGGTTCGCCGGTGCCTTTTCTCCAGTTATTCGCGCGCCACTTTTTTGCCCAGCCAAGTTCGATCCCGTTAGCAACGTATTTCGAGTCGGTGAAGAGAGTGACCTTGCAGCGAAACTTAAGTTTTTGCAATCCGCTGATGACGGCCAGCAGCTCCATGCGGTTGTTGGTGGTTCTCCGATATCCAGCGGACATCTCGATTGTCTTCTCGCCAGACTTTAATATCGCGGCAAATCCTCCCGGGCCGGGATTGCCCGTACACGCACCGTCGGTAAATATCTCAACTTCCTTGAGTTCAAGATTCGACACTATATTTTGAATTCCTTTAACCAGCGTGACACTGCTTCGGCCGGTTAGTCCGTGCGAAATCGAGCAAGGAAAAGTGACGGCGTTAGGATGCAGAGGGCATATGTTACCCAAAGCAGCGGGATCACGTCTTGGGCTTCGAATGCGGTTTTGGTAATAAATGCGTGGACAATGACCACGCAGCATATCGCAATGAGAAAGATGTGCGGGAGTACTGCTCGCAAGTCACCAACATTCGACTGTGACTTAGGTGTAACACGAAATCGCATTTTTTTGTTGATGACTGCTTCGAAGAAACTAACGACGAGAGTGGGGAAGCTGATATAGCCGATTATCATGCCTCCGATCATATCTGTCGATCCTGCCTGCAGAAGAAGGAGGCATTGGGAAGCGGCGATATAAGGGATGAGGAACGCGGCGATCGTACTGAGAGGTACATGTTTGATCGGCGATTCGCTGAGATAGAGCGAAACGACGGCGGTTGCCAGGAATGTGAGATCTCTTAAGCCGCAGAGATAGTGAGTGCCTGACAGAAAGTACTGCACTCGCTGATCAAAGCTTAAGCCGCCTTGAGCAGGCAGAAAAACGCGGGACCAATCCGACCGCATAACTCCCATTGTCCCTCTCGCCCATCGTGACTGCTGGACGAAATACCCGGAAAGATCCAGTGGACCGAGGCCTTTAGCGAGTGTATCGCTGATGTAAACGCTGCGCCAGGTTTGATGTGTTCGAATCGACGCTGCAAAATCTTCTGTGACACTTTCTGTCGGGAAGCCGCCGATCTGGTCGAGCACCTCCGCCCGTATCATGACGTTCGTCCCGCAGATGTAACTGGCGTTGACCGCCGACTTCCCGGGACAGACGAGGTCGTAAAAGAGCGATGCCTGGCTTTCCGCCCAGCGGGCAACCGGCTGATCAGTGTTGCGATAAAACTGACGGGTCTGCACCCAACCGACTTCCGGATCGTCAAATAACTTTGCGGCGGTAATCAGGAAGTCAGGCTCGGCGACCTGATCGGCATCGAGCACCGCCAAAAGGCAGTTGCCGACTGCGCCCACCGACATTCGTGCATGTTCGATATTGCCTGCCTTCGCTCCACCGTGGATCTTTCTGGTGAGGCACTCAACACCCATCGAGGCGGCGAGAACTTCCACCGCTGTCCAATTTTTGACGTTGGCAACGAATCCGTCGTTGCAGACGACGATCCTGACATCTGCCCTGGGATATTTTTCCAGATAAGCCGAACGGGCTCCGATGGCGCCGACGATGGTCGGGCGCAGGATTTCTTCGCCTTCATTAACGGTTGGTATGAAGATGAAGATCGGCAGCAGCGGGGAATTCGCCGCTGCCGTGAGCTGGAGACCCTTGCGCGGCCAGATCGTGTATTGGTAGCCGAGAACGTGCAGGGCGGTGAAGATCTCAGCCGCCAAAAGCGGGAGGGACAGCCACCACAGGTTCCACTGTGTCACGGCCAGACGCCAAGCGATATAGCGCAGAGTGAGCAGTATCGTCACCGCCGACAAAACGACGACTGCGGCTGGATGCGGAGAGCAACCGGCGGCAACCGGTACGATATGGCCGGCGTCGCCTTCACCGTTTTTGGAAACGTTTCCGCTTATCGCGTTTTTATCGATTTCGTCTTTAAAAATTGTAGTGCCCATAGGCCTTTAGCTATTTCGGCCCCGACTGATTTAGTAATTTTAGCTTGCTTTCGGCGGCATTGTAGGTCGACCAGTCGTTGTCATCCCATAGTCCGAGCTGAATTCGCCATTCGGTGAGAAGCGATTCGGGCTCACCGAGCGCCGCTGCCGTTCGCAAAATTTGTATACGCGCTGTTTTCTGCAGCGGTGCGGTGTACGGTTTTCCGTAAAGCGAATCCAGCAGTGACCAGAGGCCAACGACAGTTTGCCTGTCTTTTACGTCATTTGTTTTTATCTTCGCCGGGACTGTCGGCGACAGGCTAAAGCCGGACATCCATGGAGTCGCAGGCACTTTTTGTTTGCCGAGAGGATCAATGAATACACCCTGTACAATGGTGTTCAGGCTGTAATTTCGATCGATCTTGACGTAGTATGTTGCAGGGCCGGTGACAGCAAAACGGTCATAGACGCCAGGCCATAAGTTTTCCATCCTTGTCGATGCATCAATCGGGAGCGCGGCAGGCGTGTCGTAGGTCTGGTGAAAGTCTACCCCTGGGCTTGCCGACATGAGCTGAACGAGATAGTCGCGATAACGCGTCGTCCGTGTATGCCCTTCGTTGTTGACAAAGTAAAGACTCAATCGGTGCGCTCCTGCGGGGACCTGTACTGTCAGCCAGAGATCCGGCCCTTCGGTGAGGGGGTCATCTTGCTCTCCCTGGTCGTCCCATTGTGATTGACGCCGCGCATTGACAAATGGGTCATAAAGAACACGTGGATCTCCCGACTGCTCCCATTGCAGCCAATGTGACGGCACAGACGTACCGTTTAATGCGATCCCGATCTGCGGGGTTACCGAAAAGGATGTCTGATCGCCAAAAACTTGATCTTCGTTTCCGTTTGCTGCGCACAGAACCGCATATTCACTGCCGTAACGGCCCAGCCAATCCCCTTGAGACTGCCAGTCTTCGCCTAAGGAGTAACCTGACTGGCCAGTTTGCGCAGTCGAAAGCGAAACTATTCGGGCGCGTAGAGCGCTAAGTTGCGCTGTTGTCAGGCCGCCGGCAGGCAGAGGGAACAATGACGGTTTGTCGACCGCGATTGGAGGCGATTCTGGAATAATCTTTGCAGTTGTCCACGTGAACGCCGATGCTCCTTCGCCGTAGTTGCCAACGAGCATGGCTCCGCTGGAAAGCGGAGTCAATGTACGGATGTCGATACCGTACTCGTTGAGCCGAGTGTGGTAAAGCTGCATCGCGTTCGAATCGGAAAGAACCTCGAGGCCCCCCTGGCGATGGCCGATATAGAGAAGGCCGGATTTGTCGAATGCGAGCGCTGAAACATAGTCATCGGACAAAGGTAAAGTCGGTGTGTCGGCGGCCACTTGGATGGAGTTTCGAACGTAGCGTCGGGCCTTGATCTGCCACTTCCAGCCATGGAGATACGACCAGGTTACCCCGCCATCGGTGCTGCAGGAAAGCCCGGACGACGTACCGCAGAATATTTTGCCGGCTTTATCAATGAGCAAGCAGTTTATTTGATTACAAGAAAGGCCGGCGCCCGTTTCGGTCGTCTGTGCAGTCGGCGGAGCCGTTACTGTGGTCCAGGTATGGTAGTTTGAGCGGGAGTCGCTGAGGAGGAGTCCGTCATCGGCCGTGCCGACAACCGCTGAGCCTCTGGCAGTGAATGCGATGCAGGTGAGATCGTCAGTCGGCAAACCATCCGCTTCGGTGATATAGCTCCACTTTTTGGTACGGTCGGAGTAGATGGATATGCCGCCTTCCGAGCAGATCCAGATATCGCCATTCACGGGATTTAGCGAGATTGCTGTGACGTGAACACCCAGCGGGCCAGACATGATTCCAAAGTTTTGCCAGCCGGAATTGTTGTAGACGCACACCCCTCGCCGTTCGGTTCCCGCCCAAACGCGGCCCACCCGATCGACGCAGAGTGCGGTAATGGAGTCGTCGTACATTCCGTCTTCCGCTCGAAAGTGGCTCCAGCGAAGTCCTGGTTTGGCGTTCGGCGCGAAGTGCCAGATGCCGTCATTGTCAGTTCCCCACCACCAGCCATCGGCATTCTCGACCGTAGAAGTTACGAACTGATTGTTGGGTCCGGACCACACCTGCTGCTGCGTGAGCGAATCTGGAGGCGGGTCCGGACCGTAGTCATCGTCACTCCGGACAGAGTTCAATGTTCCCAGCAGGAAAGCACAGCCTAATATCGTTTCTATTGCAGTCTTCCAACTGGTCATACGCACTGATTACCGGCCTCCCAGCGGGCGGTTGACATAGACCAGAAGCTGCGCCGCGTTGGTGTCGGAGCCCTTAGCGACCTTGATTTGAAATTTGTACATTCCCGGCCTATTGAACACGGCGCTGGTCGTGAGGCTGTGCGGGCTGCGGATGAGTACCGGGGCGGGACCTTCAACAAGGGACCATGTGCTAAAAATTTCGTCTTGCGGAGAGCAGCTGATCGCGCTTAAAGTCGCTGAGTTGTTCGGGAGCGTTATCTCTTGACTGTCTTCCGGATAAAGCGGAAGAGGCAAATCACCTCTCTGGTAGACATCTACTCCGCGGCAATAATAATCTTGCGGCCATGTGGACTGACTCGGGTCACCCCCAAACGCTCCGACGGCAAGATTGATCGTCATGTACATCGGTATTTCAGAGACGTCATCGTACGGCTTTCCCGTCGTTCCTTTGTAGACACCATCAAGGTACCACGCAGCTTCTCCCGGCTCCCAGACGACAGAATAGGTATGCCACTGCGTTCTGTCCAGCCCATCGGCTGGGAAGTTGACGTTCGACGCTCGGCGCCGTCCGTATTCGTCGGGATAGTGGTTCGTGTTCAGCACCTTCTCCGGCTCTCGTCCAGCAAGCTCTTGAACATCGATTTCCGGCGGCCAGTCGTCGTCCCACGCAAGAAGATATGCCGCAGGCCAGGCGCCATCGGTCACTGGAAGTTTCAACTGAAATTCAAAGAGGCCGTAAAGCTGCTGGAATTTGTTAACTGTCGAAATCTGACCAGATGTGTATGGTAATGTCCCCGTTTGTTTTTGTTCCGCCCTGATCCGAACCTGGTTGTTCGCGACTGTCACTTCATCGGGGACGAACCACTCTTGTTCGTCCGCCCGTACATTGTGCTGCCCTGTCGTCGCGGTCCATCTTGACAAGTCAAGCGAAGTGCCGTCAAAACCGTCATGGAATGTCTGAACCCACGAGACGAGTGTCAGTTTTTTGAAATATGCGGTCGCTATCGCAGAATCGACCTCCGGCTCTATTATCAGATTGGAAGCCCCGGGAGGGACGGTGACGAGTTGATTGATTTCAACCCATCCGGGCGTCGTGTAGAGCCAGGAGTCCAAATTGGGAATCCGTGACCGATGTCCGCTTATGTCCACGTAAGATATCTGGACACCTACGAAGGGAGCTTGCGACTGAGCGTCGGAAGGCGAAACTGCGCCGGTGTAAATGACTCGGATGTAGCCTCGAAGTAATACTTTCGACCATTGCGTTTGCGCCGGGAGGTCTTGTTCAACTCCGGATGTGGACGCGCCGTCGGCATTTGCTGCTGTAATGTATGTGTCGGTTCCTTCGGAGTCAGCGGTCACAGGGTTCTTCGGGTTTATCTGGTTCCAATCGTTCAGCGCAGCGGCGCCGCTGACCATAAACGATCCATTTTGCAGAAGGTTGCCTGCCTGCGGCGGCGGGCCATCCCCTAACGTAACACCTGCGATGCAGGAGACTAAGGCAACAGACAGGAGCAATGGTCTTAAGTTGATGAAAAGATGACGCAACAAGTTCGCCCGAAACTTTCACGAGGACTGCAAGTGCGAGACCCGCCGGCGGCCGAATGAGCATTCCGACAGATCAAATGGAACGACTAGTTCTAATTGCAGGAATCGGTACTTGAGTCGCCGGTCATAATAGAATAGTACGGATAACTCCAGGTACTCGATGGCTGCGGATCGGGCTTGTACAGGTTAGACTGGTTTTGCCACTTTACATGGCCATCCACGAAGAGGACGTCCGAGCCCATGCTATGCCTTGTCGACAGGTAGTTCGGAAATGTGCTGCCGGCGAGCTCTTTGTTAGTGTTGTTGTAATACCAAAAGTCCAGATAGCCGTCGTCCGTCGTTCCGGTCACACTATTCGGGGTGTTGCCAAGACCGGCCACAGTGACCCCAACACCGGCGGCTTCTTCTCCGAGCAGCATGATATCGGCGGGATCGTCGAACTTTGCACTGTTTTCACCCGGCGTGACTGGTACGGTGCTGTGGGACGGCTCATCGACGCATTGGTTCAGAGCGTAAGAGAGCCCGTTTACCTGGCCCTGATTATCGTCTGGGCAGACGTAGACCGCCTTATTGGTGACATAGGGATAGATGGAGCCCTGCGTAACATCAAACACCGATGTTGCATTCTGACTGGCTCCGGTACCATTGGCATAGGACTTCAGATAGACCCAACCGCCGAGTGCTCCAACGCCCTTAGGGCCATCTGCACAACCCGGCATATATTCGTCGAAGTCTTGAGTGTACTGAATGATCCCTTCGCCTAATTGTTTGAGATTGCTTTCACAGGAAGTCTGTCGCGCCTTTTCACGTGCGGTTGCAAAAACTGGAAACAGAATAGCGGCGAGAATGGAAATAATAGCTATCACAACCAATAGTTCTATGAGTGTAAATGCCTGCACTGACAAGCCATTAAGGCGCTTAGGAAGTTGGTCTTTCATATTGTCAAACTCCATTGTTAAAATTGTAAGTACAGTTTCAAAATTAGCTGTGTGAACTAACGGCGTGCAATAACTGTCGAGTTAAAGAACGAATTCAGTTAGCGAATGTTCATTTGTATAGACGATCATCCTGCGCGTTTGTGTCAGGTATTTGTCATAGCGGCGGGCGAACGGTTATTAATCCGTCAACACCGCTTGCTCCTCTTCGTTCTTGGCCAACAGTCCGAAGTGAAACATGAGGCCGCCGAAAATAAACAAGACGAGGCCCCAGTCGAGGTTGACGTTAACGCCTAGGGACTTTTCGTAGATGGCCTTGTTTGACACTAATCCGTAGATCGTCAATATCGCACCGAATATTCCGAATAAGCCGCCGATCGGCAGTCGAAGGTCCATGGTTTAATTCTTATTTGAAGGTCAGGTTCAAGATAAAGGCGACGACGATAATAATTCCACCGAGCACCGCCGGCCGAGCGAAGACGTTTTTCTCTTCTTCCTTGGGCTTTGGAGTCAGTGAGTAGACCAGACCGGTGAGTTCTTCGTCTGATTTGGTCCGCTTGGTCGCCAATGAGATGAGAATGGTCGCAAGAAAGCAGAAACTCCAGGCGAAGATGGCGGTCCAGAAGTTCTGGGCCATGTCGCTTGGATAGTAGTGGACGACATGACCAAGCCATCCACCCTTTACAGGATCTTTGTCGCCGATCGGCCTGGTCAATCCGACATGAACCGCCGCAGCGACCGTCCCGCCGAGTAAGCCCCAGAACGCGCCATGGCCGGTTGTCCTTTTCCAGAACATTCCGAGAAGGAAAGTTGCGAATAGAGGGGCATTAACGAATGCGAAGACAAGCTGCAGCAAGTTCATTATGTTGTTGAAATGCGCCGCGAAAAGCGCTGCAAGAATACTTACCAGGATTCCGCCGACGGTCGCTAGTTTGCCCACCAGGAGGTAATGCTGATCGGTCTTGCCGGGAGCGATATAGCTTTCGTAGATATCGACAGTAAAGACCGTATTGAACGCCGTCACGTTGCCGGCCATTCCTGACATGAACGAGGCCACAAGCGCAGTCATTCCGAGGCCCAGCAGACCGGTTGGGAAGTAGTGGATGAGCATCAACGGTGCGGCGTTATTGTAGTCGTATGTCCCGTCGGATAGTCGAGGAAGGCTGAAGCCGTGGGCCGCTCCGTTTGCAGATGTCGCGGCTGTCAACCCGAGTGCAAGCATGCCGGGAAGAATCACGAGAAAAGGAAAGAGCATTTTGGGAACTGCTGCGATCAGCGGAGTTCGACGGGCGGCGCCCATAGAGTCTGCGGCCATCGCGCGCTGGACGACGAGGAAGTCGGTGCACCAGTAGCCGAATGACAGAACGAAGCCCAAGCCCATTGTCAGTCCGAACCAGTCTACGCCAAGCAAGTTCGTACCGGCGCTTCCCATCCCTTGCCAGGAGTGCACAAAGGCGCCCTGAGAATAAAGTTGGGTGCCCGCGCCGGCTGCATGCTGAGCGACTGCAGTATTATGCTGAACAACTGCGAGGTCGAGCTTGGACTTTAGGCCATCCCAGCCACCGATGTCCTTGAGCCCGAGGAGCACCAAGGGGAAGAAGCCGAAAACGATCAAGAAGAACTGGAGTACTTCGTTGTAAATCGCCGATGTCAGTCCGCCAAAGAAGATGTAGACAAGAACGATACCGCCGGACACAGCCATTGCCTCGTAGAAATTCCAGCCAAACAGCAGCACTAACAGTTTGGTCATCGCGAACAGAGATATTCCCGACGAGAATAGGGTCATGACGGCGAATGAAAACGCATTGAACGCGCGGGTCTTTTCGTCGTAACGCAAGCTCAGGTATTCCGGCACTGACCTCGCTTTTGAGCCGTAGTAGAACGGCATCATAAAGACGCCGACGAACACCATTGCGGGGATCGCGCCTATCCAATAAAAGTGAGCCGTCAAAATACCATACTGGGCGCCGGACGCTCCCATGCCGATTACTTCCTGCGCACCTAAGTTGGCCGAAAGAAATGCGAGACCAGTGATCCAGGCTGGGATAGATTGTCCAGAAAGAAAAAAGTCCTTGCTAGTCTTCATCCGATTTTTCAGGAAAAATCCGATTCCGACTACAAAGGTTAAGTAGATCACGAGAAGTGCCGTGTCTATCATTCCAAGGTGTACATGCGGCAGTGATTCTTGAGGCATAACTTTCCTAAGCAGCGCTGCTTGAGCCAATCTTTATTGATACGGGTATATCGTCAGGTCAAACTAGTTTTTTGCTGTGAATTCGGTGCGGCTCGCTCCCATCTCGTTAATCAGCGAAACACCAGTCGGCTGGTCGCCGTCTTCATCGAAGATAGCTACCACATTGTCTCCACGATTGATCCAGCATTCAGGAAGGTAAAGTCCGTCGACGGGAATTTTTTCCGGATATCTGCCGAGGTTGTGGCCGTTGAGCCAGACAAACCCGGCGGACATTCCGCCGAGATGGATACGTAAGATCGGGTGTGCGCCAATAATCCCCGGAGGCGAACCGACAAAGTGAGCCTGAAAGAACGCGGGAAGAGCCGGCGTGGACTGTGTTGATAGGGGAGCCCCATGGGTCAACGACTGCGGATCGCCGATGCCTCCACGCATTTTCCAGCCATGGAGGGTACTGTTTAATGAGACCGTAGACAGGGTGACCGCGCCGGAGATGCCTCCGGCGCCATCGATATTCTGATCGAGCACCGTAATAACGTTGTTCTGACCGGGCAGCCATGCAGCGCTAAGATCGAGGTCGAATCCGGTTTTCCACCCTTTGTGCGTCCCCACCTGATGGCCATTGCAGAATACTGTGGCGTTATCGTCCACATTGTCGAAATGAACCGATTGATCGGTCCCAGCGCCCACAGACGCCGCAGGAACAATCGTTTGAAACCAGTCCCAGCCCGACTGGTGGTTAAATACGTCTGCGCCAAGCTTTACGGGCTGCCAATTGGTGTCCGTAGGCGACGGTACGGCTGTCGTGTCCGGCTGCTGAACTTCGACCGGCAGACTTTGCCAGCTTGTCAACGACAGGTTTGGAGCAGGTGAAAGCGAAACGGGTGCTTCCAGCCCCTTAGGGTCGATTGTGTTGAGCGGCCCGGAGTACTCGAACAGCTTGTTTCGGCCGTAATGGGCAGTCAGGATCGCCAGCGTGTGAGGGCCTGCCGTCAGATTGAGGGCAGCGGACGTCGTGGTTACACCAGCTGCCGGGACACGGACTCCGTCAACGAAGACTATCATCCGGTCGCCGACTTTTGTTGGCACCAAGTATTGTATACCGGTAGCGGCTGCCGTGATCTTCGTTCGGTACCAGGCATAAGCGCTGTAGTCTCCGTCGGCGCCCATGAGCGGCGGCTGGTCTTGGGTGAGCCAATTGCTATCGTCGAAGTTCAAAGCGCTTTCGCCGACGATATTTTGCTGCCAACCGGTCAGCGTCGGCGCTGTCGGAAATGCCGTCGCCTGGTCCGAGTGCTGTAAGGTGCCAGCGACCAAACTGGGCTGGAAGTCGATGACTGTCCCAGGTGCAAGCGAAGCGGCATCCGCCGCGCCCGGAAAGAATTCGCAGTGAAATATTTCCTTTCCGCCGGTGAAGTCGCCATCACCGACGTAATCCGGGCCGACAATTAAGTGCATACCGTCAAGCGCAGCTATTGTCCATGTGCGGTCGGCCAGGTATTCATTCAAAGCGAGAATCTGAAGTTTGTCGGAGCCGCTTCCGAGAATTATAGATGATGTACCTGCTGCCGGATAAGTGAATTGGAGACTGCCATGGGAAGCATCTGTTGCAGCGTAACCGCTGCCGGAGATTAAGCTCAGAGGGCTTGTTGCGGAGAGCTCGATCGATCCACTACCTCCTGCAGGTCCGTAGACCACTAATGTCGTATTGCCGCCGTTTGTGACCGATGTCAAGATCTGAGTGACTGATTGGTCGATTGTGATTGACGGTGTTACTTGATAGTTCTGTATCACTGGGAGCATTAGCTTTGCTGGAACAGTTGCCGGCAATACCGGCTCCAGGGCATTATGCCCGCCTGTGACCTGCGTGGTCACGTCGTGCGAAGTGGGATTGTCCAGAAAGGAAATCGTGCCGGCAGGGCCGGTGCGAGCGTAAACATTGATGGCCGGGTTATTTGCTATGCTGCTGAAGTGCGCAGTGCTGCTGACGTTGTTTTCAAGGATCGATTGGAACGTCGCGGCGAACATGGCCGCCTCTTTGAACTTATAATACGTCGGTCGGAGGTCGCCCGTCTGACCAATTGCCGCCCCATAATCGTAGCTGGATGCGTCTTCGTTGTCATTATAAAAACCGAAGTTCGAGCCGCCGTGCAGCATGTAGTAGTTGTAACCGTTGCCCCCAAACGCCAGTATCTTCCACGTGTCGCGCGCCTTTGCCGTAGGATTGCTGGGGCCGTAGTCGTTATACCAATCGCACCAGAATTCGGTGGTGAACCAGGGGTTCGTGCGTGTCGCATCGTCCCATGGGACGTTGCCGGCAGGATCATTGCCGTGATGGAGGCCGCTAAAGAACGTCGGGACTTCGATACCGTCGGCAAGCACCCTTTCACGGAGCTTGCGTTCGTATAAACTTGAATCGGTGCCCCATCCGTCTTTATCCTCATTTTCGATCTGGACTAAGATTACGGAACCACCGTGATTGATCTGATTCGCGGCGACGATAGGCACGACCTTGTCGTAATACTTGAAGACCTCGTCAAGGTACGGTGCGTTGTCGGCACGGACGATGACACCTGGTTTGAAGCGAAGCCAGACCGGCCAGCCGCCACTATCC
The DNA here is from genome assembly GCA_003134215.1 of Armatimonadota bacterium. Classification (GTDB taxonomy): domain Bacteria; phylum Armatimonadota; class Armatimonadia; order Armatimonadales; family Capsulimonadaceae; genus BOG-944. Next base: position 7,763 of record PLAD01000126.1, on the reverse strand, counting down.
CATTCGGCACATACGTAAGGACCGATGCGGACAATGGCGTACATGCCCAGTTGGTGAACGAGCTGTAAATAGGCATTAAGGTCGTGATCACCGGTGAAGTTCCATTGGTCTTCCTTGGGTTCGTGGAAGTTCCAAAAGACATACATTTCCGTACAGTTAAAGCCCGCCCGTTTCATTCGAAGCAAACGATCTCGCCAGAGTTCCTTTGGCACGCGCGCATACTCCATTCCGCCTGAAGCGATGAATGTTCGCTGTCCGTTAATGATGAACCCTTTGCCGTCAAAATTGATGGCGGAAGCGGCTGTAGGCGCCGGCGGAAAGATACCGTCGTTGGCTTCAACAGGTCTAATAGTAAAGCCAATCAGTGACAGACCGACGACAATGAATAGGGGAAGATTTCTCAAGGCTGCGATGTTCCTTTTATGCATCTGGGCTCAAGCGGTCTAATTGTCCGCATTGCTGGTATATTAATTCTCCGCGCAGTACAGTACCACCTACTAGAAGATATGTCGAGATCTTCGACCTTGAATCCATAGATAATTGGTGTGAAACGCACTGTAGCAACGAAGGTCTATTAAACTCTTAAAAAGTATTACTCTGAACCATGCGAACAAAATTGTCTCTCGTGACAGCGTTTTTTCTTCTTTTTTCGATCACTCAGTCGGCACACTCCGCTCAGTCGCCGCGACAGCGTATTTTGCTCGATTCGGATTGGCGTTTTCATTTGGCCGGCGTCACGCCGCTGCTGATTGCAGGGAACAATATCAACCAGTGGCGCTGGACTCAAGACAGTAACGGCCCGACCGACACCGCTGCGATGGCCGCTCCGGGTTTGGACACGACAGGAGCAGCCTGGAAAGACACCAAAACCGGAACAGACGTCTTTGGCGGTCAGCCTGGTTACGCCTGGTACCGGACCGAAGTTCCCAATTTTTATGGGCCGAATCGGACATTACTGCTGAAGGTCGACGATAATGCCGACGTCTATTTAAACGGCCAGAAACTAACTCATCACCAGGGCTGGTCGAGCACTTTCGCAGTCACCCTGGATTCCGCCTGGAACGCAGCCGGTCCGAACTACCTTGCGATACTGGTTCAGAATATGTACGGCAGCGGAGGCGTCAATTACGCAAGTTACGGCGTGGCGGGTTCGACGCCAAACACCATTGTTGGAGACCCTTCTGCAGCGAACTTTGACGACAGCGATTGGCGCACTGTTCATTTGCCACATGATTTTGTTGTGGAGGGGACATTTAGTACCTCGGCAGATGCCGGGCACGGATCACTTCCGACGCAACCTGCCTGGTATCGAAAGACTTTTGTCGTACCTCCCACAGATAAGGGAAAGGCGATCTGGATCGATTTTGACGGCGTTTATCGCGACAGCGTCGTTTACTTAAACGGCAGTAAGCTTGGAGAATTTCAAAGCGGCTATGCACCGTTTCGCTACGACATTTCCAGTTCTGTGCGATTCGGCTCTCCAAATGTTCTGTCCGTTTCTGTCGACCCAACTTCGCAAGAGGGATGGTGGTACGAAGGCGGCGGTATTTATCGGCATGTCTGGCTGAATATCGCCAATCCGATCCATGTTGCGCCGTTTGGAACTTACGTTAATCCTCAGCTGCCTGAACCTGTCGCTGGGCAGCCAGTTCCTCCTGCGACGGTCAACATTCAGACGACGATCGATTCGCCTGCCGGCACTATTGCAGACGTTCAACTGAGATCAGAGCTTGTCGACGCGGCGGGAAAATCGGCCGGGTCGGACACGACGCCGGTCCCGTTGAGTTCTAGTGCGCAAGTGGTCACTCAGCAGATTGTTGTGCCGCGCCCGCAGCTCTGGTCGATCGAACAACCTAATCTTTATTTGCTTAAGACGACTGTCTTAGAGGGCAAGAAGGTGGTCGACACCTATACGACACCCTTTGGAATACGGACGATCCGCTTCGATGCGAACGGCGGATTCTTCCTCAATGGTAAATCGGTCAAAATTAAAGGCGTTTGCAATCACCAAGACTTCGCCGGGATAGGTATCGCAGTTCCAGACAGTCTTGAGTATTGGCGCGTACGGGTTCTCAAGGCAATGGGCACCAACGGCTGGAGAACCTCCCACAACCCTCCTACGGCATCGGTACTAAATGCGTGCGACAAACTGGGGATGGTCGTCATGGACGAGAACAGACATCTCGGCGACACGACATCACCGAAAACTCCGCCTGGGACTACCTTCACTGACCCGTCGGAACTTGATGCGATGATACTTCGGGACCGCAATCATCCGAGTGTCATTATGTGGTCGATGTGCAATGAGGAGCCGTTGCAGGGTTCTCCTATCGGGGCAGCCTTGTTTAAAGCGATGCGAGATAATGTCCTAACGCTCGACACGACTCGTCCAGTAACGTGCGCCATGAGCGGCGGATATGATACGCTAAACGGCTTCAGCGGCGTTGAGGATCTCCAGGGAATCAACTATAACCCTGGCGCCTACGCCGCGTTTCACAGCCAGCACCCGGCAATTCCGGTTTTTGGAAGTGAGACTGCGAGCACTGTGTCAACCCGTGGGGTGTATACGCAAGAGACGTTCAAGAATAGCTACGGAACCTTTACCGGGGTGGAAGATTTGGGCTGGGTGTCGGCGTACGATCAAAACAGGCCCCCATGGGCGCAGACGGCGCACGATTCCTGGGCACCTCAGGCTGATCAGGCCTTCGTCGCCGGCGGATTTGCCTGGACTGGTTTCGATTACAAAGGCGAGCCGACTCCGTTCGACTGGCCGGACATCAATTCGAACTTCGGGATCGTCGACGAATGCGGCTTTCCGAAAGATGGATATTATTACTATCAGTCATGGTGGCTGGACCGGCCGATTGTTCATGTCTTTCCACATTGGAACTGGGCTGGTAAGGAAGGGCAGACAATTCCGGTCTGGGTGTACAGCAATGCGGCTTCTGTCGACTTAGTGGTCAATGGAGTCAGTCAGGGCAAGCAGCCGATGCCGACGAATGGGCATGTACAGTGGAATGTAGCCTATTCACCAGGTACCGTCGTCGCCATCGGTTATGACGCAANNGCGTCGACAAATCGGATCACGTTCAGCATCACCGGGCCGGGGATCGTCGCCGGCGTCGGTAATGGCAATCCCAGCGACCACGATCCGGACAAGGCAAACACCCGATTGGCGTTCAACGGCAAGGCTCTTGTCGACCTTGGATCGATCGATCAGCAGCCAGGAACGATCAAGCTGACCGCATCGGCAGATGGACTGACATCGACGACCATTTCCGTCACAGCGGTCTCAGGCACTAGCAGCGACTGGTAACGGCGCAAACAGTATTTGCGTTGTCATCCCCGAAGACCGTCAGGCGGTTTTAGGAGCAATTGAGCGTGACAATACGGATTAAAGAACCGATTTCTTTATTGCTTGGTCGCTTTGGCGACGATTTCCTGGGCTTCTTCGAAGATGATTGACAGATGTTCTTCGCTTTTCAGGCTCTCGGCGTAGATTTTGTAGACCGGCTCGGTGCCGGAGGGGCGGACGGCGAACCAACCGTTTTGCGTGACTACCTTCAATCCGCCAATGGGAGCATTGTTTCCGGGCGCTGTGTTCCAAATTGTGTCGATGGTTTCGCCGGCCAGAACTGTCTGTTTAATGGACGCAGGCGAAAGATTTTTTAAAGCTGCCGCTTCCTCTAAAGTAGATGGTTGGTCCCGTCTCTGGTAGTAGGATTTACCGAACTGTTCCTCAATTTCGGCGTAGTGCTGTCCGGGGTCCTTACCAGTTCCTGCGGTAATTTCGCAGGCGAGAAGATCCATTACGGGTCCATCCTTGTCCGTGGTCCAGACGGAACCGTCTTTGCGGAGGAATGTGCCTCCCGCCGATTCTTCTCCTACGAAGCCCAGCGAACCGTCATTCAATCCGTCGACAAACCACTTGAAGCCCACTGGAACCTCGTAGACCTGGCGCCCAATGCTTGACGCTACGCGGTCGATCATTGTGCTGCTCACGAGGGTCTTACCGATCTTAGTTGCTTCGCCCCAATTAGTCCGATTGGTAAACAAGTAGCGGATCGCAACGGCCAAATTATGGTTTGGCGGCAAGAGGCCGACGGAAGGAGCAACGATTCCATGTCGGTCGGCATCCGTATCGTTGCCGAATGCAATCTGATACTTGTCTTTCAAGGCGACTAACCCGGCCATTGCATAAGGGCTCGAACAGTCCATTCGTATCAAACCGTCGCTGTCGACACGCATAAAGCTGAATGTGAAATCGACATCGGGATTGACGATTGTCAGGTTGAGGCCGTACTTATCGCGAATGCGGTCCCAGATGTGAACGCTGGCGCCCCCAAGTGGATCGGCTCCAATGGAAAGACCTGATGACTTTACGATTTCCAGGTTGACGACGCTGGAGAGGTCGTCGACATAGGGCTGCAGAAGATCTTTTCTATGAGTTGTCGCCGCCGCCAGCGCTTGCTCGTGACTGATCCGCTTTACCGCAGAACCTCCTGAATCTAGTATGGCGTTAGCACGGTCTTGTATCCAGCGTGTGGTTTCTACCTCGGCGGGACCCGCTGACGGCGGGTTGTACTTTATTCCGCCGTCTCGCGGGGGGTTGTGTGAAGGGGTAACGATAACCCCGTCCGCCAATCCATCCGTTCGGCCTTTGTTGTAGGTTAGGATGGCGTGTGAAACAACCGGGACCGGTGTGTAGTCGTCGTTTGCGGCAATAATGACTTCAACTCCGTTTGCTGCGAAGACTTCTAAGGCCGTGTCATGGGCGACCGTGTCGACTACATGTGTGTCTTTTGCTAAAAACAGCGGTCCCGTTACATTGACCGATTTACGGTATTCTGCAATCGCCTGTGCAATGGCCAGTATATGAGGTTCGTTAAAGGAGCCTTCTTCCGAAGTTCCACGGTGGCCGCTGGTTCCGAATGAGACGCGCTGCTTCGGCTCGGAAAGATCTGGCTTTTTGTCGAAATATTGGCTGATTAATCGATCTACATCAATCAGCAAATTTGCCGGCGGCAGTTTGCCGGCTAGCGGGGATATTGGCATGGATAAACTCCGTCAGAAATAAAGTTTTAATTGCGACTGTTGTACCGCATGACGCGGTAAATCGGTGAATAAGACTGAGGAGGATTATGCTGTTGAGGCTTTACCGATAGATGAAAGGTAATTTCGCCAGCCGCCGAGTGAAGTAATGTCTACGGCTCCGCGAGAGCCGAATTCCTCGCAAATAAATCCTTTGACGAACTGTCCATTTGCTAGTTCAACCGAACCGATCCCAAGCGGCGGTGGAATCTCTGTTACGAAACTTCCAAATTCAGTTGTCGGTATAGACCATATTTCGAGTTCGATACCGGGGCCTTCAAAACCAGGTGCGCGTACCAGTCCCGGCTTTGGGGGCTGTGTGTTGGGCAGCGCAAAAAGCTTGTATCCGGGCGCCGATCGTGTCGATATGACCAGTCTGGCCCGTCTCGATGTCAACTGATGGTTTAGCGGCTGTCCCGTTAAGTGCGCTCCTACAACAGCGACCAGAGTGCAGCCGGGAGGAGAGATCAGTCCTTCTTCTGCGTCGCTCAATTCGAGTGGAAGCGAACTTCTTCCAAGCATACGACCCGACCGACTTTCATAGCGCTTTGCAAGTTCAATGAGCGCTAAATCGGTGCCCGCGGTTCCGATGAAAGTAACGCCGAAGGGAAGTCCGTTCGATCGGAATCCGGCCGGAACGGCAATTGCTGCAAGGTTTAGCAGATTTACGAAGTTGGTGTAGTAGCCGAGGTTACTGTTGAGACGAATTGGGTCGGCCTGGACATCGGAAATCGTATAGGTTGTTCCAGTTGTCGGAAGCAGCAGGATATCCATCTTTTGCCATTCTCGTTCTGAGACGGCGCGTATTTCGTCCAACCGATACTCGGCGTTGAAGAGATCGACCGCGGTGTATTTTCTAGCTCCGGCGATAATTCCACGGACGACCGGGTCCATGCTTTCTTCCTTTTCGTCCATGAATCCGCCGACGGCTGCCAAGCGCTCGGCAACCCACGGGCCTGAGTAAAGCAGAGCGGCTGCCTCCTTAAAGGGACAATAATCGATAACGACACGACGGCCTCCCATTGCATCTAGTTCCGCGATTGAGGCAGAGTACAGTCCCCTGGCTTCATCGTCGCCGAAAAACTCGAGAAATTCGTCCGCAGGAGTGCCAAATCTAAAGGTCGATGCGAGCCACGGGGATCCTACCTGTCTGATTATCGTATCGCTGTCGATAGCGCAGTTCAGGATTTCCTTTGCGTCTTCCGCCGTCAAAGTGAATATCGAAACGCAGTCAAGCGACTGACAGGCTGGAACCACCCCGAACGTGCTGATAAGGTTTTTGGTCGGTTTAAGGCCGACGATATTGTTAAAGGCCGCAGGTACCCGGCCTGAGCCGGCGGTATCGGTGCCAAGTGCGAACGAAACGAGGCCCATTGCAACAGCTACGGCCGATCCAGAACTGGATCCTCCCGATATATATTGTGGATTGAAGACCGAAGAGCAGATACCGTATGGAGTGCGGACACCAACAAGTCCGGTTGCGAACTGATCCAAGTTGGTCTTTCCGATGAGGATGGCTCCTTCTCTCTGCAGGTTGTCCACTGCTTGTGCGCTTACCTCTGCAACATAAGCAAACTCCGGGCAACCTGCCGTCGTTGTCATACCGGCGACGTCTATGTTATCTTTCACCGCGAACGGAATGCCGTAGAGTTTCAAGGATGCCGGATCAACGGCCTCTAATGCGGATGCTTGGGCCAGGGCGTCCTCACGGGGAACGAGTGAAATCCATACAGGCGATATACCGTCCCGCTCGATTTCGTCATAGATAGACTCAACGACCGAAACAGGACGTGTCCCTGCTGAATAGAGAGCTTTCAGATTTCTCAGTGTCAGCGATGTTGTCATTGGTCAGCTAGGCCGTATCACAATCAGACTTTGCCCGTGCTGCACCATAGCGTCTGGCCGGGTGCGGACCTCCACCACCGTCGCTGTTCTCGGACAGGCGATCACTGTCTCTGTTTTCATCGCCGATAAAACTAGCAAAGAATCTCCTTCGTTTACGGCCTGACCTGGTTCAACGAGAACCTTCCAAACGCTGGAGGTCATTGGGGACAAGATCTCTTCGCAGCCTTCTGGCAGCCCTTCTTGCGACACAGGAATGTCATCAAGCTGGTCGCTGCTTGACACGATCATCTGTCCAGCCGCCGCCCAGCGGGCGCGTTCTTCGGCAAAAGCCGACTGCTGACGCGTTCTGCTTACAGCGGTTTCGTCGGAGACGGAACTAAGAAACGCAACGTAATCCCGATAGCTGAATTCAGTCTGTTCGATTTTTATGTCAATATCGCCGTGAAGGAAACCTTCACGCATCTCCATCAGCGAATTAGCGTCGACTGGGAAAAATTTGATCTGGTCAAAGAGCCGAAGCAGCCAGGGACTGCCATCCTTGAAGTTTGACGTTGTTTTAAATGTGTTCCATACCTGCGTGGTTCGTCCAAACAGCTGATAGCCTCCCGGCCCTTCCATTCCGTAAATGCACATGTACGCGCCGCCAATCCCAACTGCATTTTCTGGTGTCCATGTGCGGGCAGGATTATATTTTGTCGTCACTAGTCGATGCCGCGGGTCGATTGGTGTGGCTACCGGCGCGCCGAGGTAAACATCGCCCAGGCCGAGCACCAGGTAGTTCGCATTGAAGATAGTGTCGTACACATCCTGAACTGAGTCAAGTCCAT
>PLAD01000014.1 GCA_003134215.1 Armatimonadota bacterium | reverse complement strand
TCTTCTTTCGGTGGTCGATCCGGAGCGCCTGCGGACAATTCTGGAAAAGATGCTCGACTCCGACGAGTTCCTCTCGCCGTACGGCCTCCGAGCTCTTTCTCGGTATCACAAAGACCATCCGTTCATCATGAATGTCCATGGAGTGGAGTACCGCGTGGACTACGAACCGGCGGAGTCCACCACCGGTCTCTTCGGTGGAAACAGCAACTGGCGGGGCCCGGTCTGGTTCCCGCTTAACTATTTGCTGATCGAAGCCCTTCAGCGCTTCGACTACTACCTCGGCCCCGACTTTAAGGTGGAGTTTCCGACTCACTCCGGCAATATGATCACGTTAAAGGAAGTCGCAGCAGAGCTTTCGCGTCGTTTGACAAGGACGTTCTTAAAGGACGAAAACGGTCGAAGGCCATGCTACGGCGGAACTGAAAAATTCCAAACCGACGAACATTGGCGCGATTTAATCACGTTCTCCGAGTATTTCCACGGCGACAACGGCGCTGGAATCGGCGCCAGCCACCAAACCGGTTGGACCGGCTTGGTAGCGAAGTTGATCGAACAAAGCGGCGAATAATAGATAGTTCTCGCACACTCTTGCTGCATTATATCAGTAATTACAATATTCCGTAATTATAAAATATTCTATGCGAAAGTGTGCGATTTCCTTTGTTATCTTTCCGTACGCAACACATTCAAACAAAACAAGTAACGTCGGTCTCCCACCCCGGGCATTAGTTTGTGGTGGGACTAATCCTGACTTAAATTGGTGCTTCAACTTTCGCGGTAGATTTCACCCAACCGTCCTAAAAAGCTTTGCACAACAAAAAAAGGCGTCTTCACCATTGAGATGACGACGCCCTTGGTCTTAACAGACTAACCGCCCAAGCTTAGCGCTGGGGGCGGAAACGGGCCCTGGGAAGATCGTCATCCTCGCGGGCTTCGATCGGCGCCGGGGCGTCGCTTACTTCCGGGGCTTCTGCGGTAAATGTGCCGCCGTTGGACGGTCGGTCGCCGCGGTCTCTGCCGCCGCTGAAGCCGCCTCGTCCACGGTCGCCGCCGCGATCCGGGCCGCGTCCTCCGCGATCGCCGCCTCTGTCTCCGCCGCGTCCTCCACGATCTCCGCCGCGGTCAGGTCGCTCGCCGCGAGGCGGTCGGCCCGGTTCCGGATTGGCCGGATCGAACGGATCGTCGAGTCCACGCGCGGTCAGGTTGACTCTGCCCTGCGGGTCGATTTCAGTGATACGCACGCGAAGCTTGTCGCCAAGCTTGACAACATCTTCCGGTCTGCCCACTCGCTCGTCGCTGTCGCTAAGCTGTGAGACATGCACCAGACCATCCTTGCCCGGAACAATCTCGACGAAAGCGCCGAATTGTAGGAACCGGACCACCGTTCCTTCGTAGATTTCGCCTGGCTTGAGCGTACGGGTGAGGTCTTCGACAAACTTCTTCGCGGCTTCGCCGGCAAGGCCGTCAACTGCGGCGATAAACACCGTACCGTCCTGCTGGATGTCGATCTTCGCTCCGGTCTCGGCGGTGATCTTCTTAATTGTCTTGCCACCTGGTCCGATGACCGTACCGATCTGCTCAGGATCGATATGCAGCGTGATGATGCGAGGAGCGTAGTTCGACATTTCGTCGCGCGGCGCGGAGATGATTTCGACAATCTTGTCCAGAATGTGGAACCGAGCGACTTTCGCCTGCTCAAACGCCTCGACGAAGACATGATGCGGAACTCCGCCGATCTTCGTGTCGAGCTGCAGCGCCGTAATTCCGTCGCGCGTTCCGGCGACCTTAAAGTCCATGTCGCCGCTGAAGTCTTCCATTCCCTGGATATCGGTCAATACCGCATACTGTCGTTCGCTGCCGTCAGCCGGCTGCGGTCCTTCGATCAGGCCCATCGCGATACCAGCGACCGGCGCCTTAATCGGGACACCCGCATCCATCAGCGCAAGCGTCGAGCCGCAGGTGGATGCCATCGAGGTCGAACCATTCGACTCCAGAACTTCGGATGTCAGAAGCATGGTGTACGGGAAATCAGCCTTGGTCGGAATTACCGCACGTAAAGCTCGCTCGGCAAGTGCGCCGTGTCCGATTTCTCGGCGGCCCGGGCCGCGCATTGGGCGGGCTTCGCCGACCGAGTAAGGAGGGAAGTTGTAGAAGTGCATGTAGTTCTTCTCACCATCTTCCTCCAGAGTGTCCATCTTCTGTGCATCTTCGCCGGAACCAAGGGTCAGCGTAGTTAGGACCTGTGTCTGTCCACGTGTGAACAAGCCGGTGCCGTGAACTCTTGGCAGCAGGCCGACTTCGACCGTGATCTGTCGTATTTCGGTTTTGCTTCGACCGTCTGGGCGCTTGCCCTCGGTTAGAATGAGGTCGCGCAGCTGGTCCTTAACCGCTTTGTCTGCGGCTTCGCGAACATCGCCGATCTGGTCGGGGAACTCGTCCTTCAGGCCGTCAACCACTTCATCAATCAGCAAGGTCAATCCTGCTTCGCGAGACGCCTTGTCCGGCTCCTGCAGTCCGGCGCGCAGTTTGGCGTCGTATCGCTCATGGACAATCTTCAAGATCTCCGCATTCTCTTTATGGAGCGGCACTTCAACCTTGACCACACCGAGCTTCGCGGCGAGCTCTAGCTGGGCGGCGACAAGAACCTTGATCGCTTCCATACCGAATTCGAACGCGGCAAGCATGACTTCTTCGGTGACTTCGGATGCGCCGGCTTCCACCATCGCGATCGAGTCTTTGGTTCCTGCCAGGATAAGGTCGAGCTTGTTAGTCGCCTGCTCTTCAAGGGAAGGGTTCAGGATGAACGTTCCTTCTTCTTCGCCCAGAGCAACTCGAACACAGCCGATCGGTCCGTTAAACGGGATGTTTGAGACGACTAACGCGGCGGATGCAGCATTGACCGCAAGAACATCGGGGGGAAATTCGGGCTGAAGCGAAAGCGGCATCGCGATGACCTGAGTCTCGTTGCGCATACCCTTTGGGAAAAGTGGTCGGAGAGGTCGGTCGATCAGACGGCTGACCAGGGTGGCCTTTTCGCCGGGTCGTCCGCCGCGCTTGATGAAGCCGCCGGGGATCTTGCCGACCGCGGCCGCGCGCTCGCGGTACTCGAAGGTGAGCGGGAAGAAGTC
>PLAD01000241.1 GCA_003134215.1 Armatimonadota bacterium | reverse complement strand
AGATTTCACTAAATGGCCGTTTTTAGTTCGTTTTGATGCGGGACCGGCTGTGCACAGGCCCTGCAATGACGGCATACAAGATCGCAGGCCCTGCTTACCTCATAAAAAGCGACAAAGGGGCTTGTGTCGAAATCGGCTTCGGTATAAGACCTTGGTAATGGCATTGTCGGACCCTTGTTTTACCAGCGGAAAGTTTGTGTACGTTCAGCATAATTATCGCTTGAATTGCAGTAGCAATCCGTCCGCAATACGGCGGATTTGAAAGCATTAACCTGCTGACGAAAGAAAAAGGATCTGTTTTCACAGACCCTTCCCGTCACATTCGATCCATAACCGCTACCACATAAACCAGATCTGAGCACGAACAGTACTGTCATTCTGCTGAGGAGTATTGTTCGCTGGAGGGTCGCCCTCGGCGGCATTCCGGTTGTAATCAAGATTGAAGCAGATATTCTGCTCAATCATATAAGCCGCGCCGATAGTATAGGCGTTGAGGTTCGGATTGATATTGACCGGCTCAGCCCCATTACTATGGAACGAGTCATAGCGAACATAGGGAATAAGTTTATTCCCATGTTCGTAGTCCGCCTCGGCAAAGTAACCGTTGACCCGGAAACTCGGTCCAGACCTGACCAGGGCGTCTCCCGAAGCATCGGACGTCGTCAGGAGCTGGTGGTTTTCGCCGGTAAAGTAGCCGCCGAGCAGGTTCACCGCATTTCCGCGGCCAATGGGCGTTCGGTAATTGCCGTAAAGGTTGAGCTGATTATAGTTCTCCCAACTTTCCGACAAAGTCGCGCCTGTAGGGTCGGTTGAAATAGCCGGCGCACTGCCATTAACATAGACCGCTTGGACCGATGAGTCGTGCTTGCCTATAAAGTGCAGGTATTGCAATCCTTCGACAGGCGCGTTACCCGGAAGCCCATTTTCCTGGTAGCCGGCATAGGCGGCAATAGTATCGTTGTTCAGTAGGTAGCCAACCGACGCGCCGCGAACTGAGCCGTATTGGAGCGGCGAAGAACCGTTGACAGATGTTTGCCAGAGTTCGGAAACAGCCGCTTGAATTGGCGAGTCGCTTCCTTCGAAACCATCAATACCGATCTTGCCGATTTGTGCATAGAGAAAGCTCTTAGCCGAGCTGCCATTGTAATAACGAATCACTGGAACAACGGTCGTTCCGCCGTCCGGAGTGCTCCATGTATTGCTTGCCGGATCATACGAGGGCGATTCGGCGACGAACTGTGCTTGAACCCAGAACCCGAAATTCGATTCCACTGGGCCCGCAAAGTACAGGCTGAGGTCACTGACATAAAAGTCGGAATTCGATTTTGATGCCGTTTGTGTCGTATTGTCGAAGTCATTCACAGTTCCTACAGCGATCGTATTAGCGAAATTGTAAGTGGTCGGATTATTCGTGCCAACCCAACCGGGGGTGAGGGGCTCATTCATCTCTGCTATCGTACGGTAGCCTAACTCTCTAAATAGCCAACCTGTGCGGTTCAGACGTGGGAATGTGGGCTCGTGACAGGTTTTGCAAGGGACGCCGAGTCTGTTCGCAAAGGCTGGTATCGCGTTCGCGGCCTTTGGCAGACAACTAAAGACTGTCATAATTAAGATTACGCAGAACACATAATGCGTAACTGATCGATATCGTATCATATTTTCTCCTTTGCTAAACGCTTCCAAAATTGCCGGAAAGGTAATAAACCTAGCATACGCATATAAGGACCTGCCTCACATCCACTGAGCAGCGTATTTGGCTCCGGCAGACCATTTCTCGTTCGATCCTATTAGTTTCTGCTCGCACCCACGGCGGATCGGGCAGCCGCTTCCTTTCTTCGTTCGCACTTCTCGTTGCGTCTATTGCCGCGATGTTTGATGGGCGCCGCTTCCTCGTTGCAAGGGGCGTCAATCGGTAAAAGGCGGTTCTCGCGGGTTCGCCTGAGCATTGACAGCAATCCGCCGGCGACGATCAATAGCGTGCCTAGCCAAACAAGGCCAATGGTTGGACGTGTACTAACTTCGATAGAAAATGAGGTTGAAAGCGGTAATGTTGCGTCCCTAACATAAAAGCTGCTTTCGCCGCTGTTTGGATCGTATCCCTCGAACGCGATCGATTCGGGAGCGGCGGCTGGTCCACCACACGGCAGAGCCGACTCCGGCTTGGCCGGTGCGATGGGATCGTCTTTGTAGCGCGTGTTCAGGACGGATACTACGGCTGATTTTCCGTCGGGCGAAGTCACTCCGAGTCTGGCGGTTAACGGATAAACCTCTGGAACGACTCCGTTAGCGACCTGGGCATCTACATCCGGCGGCAATGAAAAACTGAGCACCGAGATGTAATAACCTTGCCGTCGTATCGTCTCACCACGCTTGATCGTAAAGTGATTCACCTGATTTGGCGAGAAAACTTCCGGGCCGTCCTCGAATGCAAAGTAAAGGTCGCCCCACCAGAGCATTGCAATCGCCGGGCGCGCTAAAATCTGTCGGGTCCCTTCGACATTACGCACAGCGAAAGGCATTCGCACGGTAAATTCATGTTTGCCGTCAGATCTTGCAACCACGAAGTTCAGCGAATTGTCAGGCTTAAACAAATCGGAGCTCATACCAGTGTAAGTAATCTTGTAAGGCAGGCCGACCGGAGTTACCTGCTGTCCCTGGACCAACACCACGCTGTCTTTATGCGTAAGAAGAACCAAGCCGACGACGCCGGTAAGTATCAACGCAGCGCCGATGTGCGCGAGAGCTCCTCCTGCTGTCCGGGCCGAAGTGCTGATTGTGTTGCTGTGACTAAAACGTCCCAATAGCAGCCAACCGTTGGCGACCAGAGCGAATAGGCAGCTCAGCAAGAGAGCGAGCATTTCAGGGCGAAAAGGCGCGTGAATGATTCGCGTTGCCGCCGTAGCGTAAATTGCTGTTAATATCGACGCGGTGATGAGCGAAATCCAGAGTGGTCTTGATGATTTTGATGTCGAGTGTCCCCAGGCGACGAAGGGGCAAACTGCCATTCCGAGACAGATCAATACCGCTTCGGGGAAGTTCGCCTTATTGAAGTAATCAGGACTGACCGACGACTGATTTGCCAGGAGATGAAGTCTGACCGCACCCTCCGTGATGAGAGGTGCGGACATTCCCATCGCGATCAGTAAAGCACTGATCATTAGTATGATGACGCAAAGGGCCAGGCCGAATTCACGTGATGTCGCTTTATCCCACACACGTACGCTTCCTGGAGTTCCACGAGATCTCCACAACAGCATCGCAATCGATACGACCGTTGTGACGATCAGGCCGTAAAGAACGATGGCATTGGCGGCCCCGCCTAAAGTTGAAAACGAATGATTGGAAAATTTATCGAGAATTCCTGTACGTGTGAGAAAGGTCTCGTAGAGAGCGGCGACAAATCCGAAGAGCGCTAGAAATGCGGCGCTCTTCGCCAGACTATTCCTTGCCCGCGCAACCTGAAACGTATGAAGCAAGGCTACTGTTGATAGCCATGGGACAAGTGGACCGTTCTCGACAGGGTCCCAACCCCAGAACCCGCCCCATCCCAGAGTTTCGTAAGCCCAGTAACCACCCAACATTACGCCCAGTCCCAACGTTGAAAACGTAAAAAGCACCCATGGCCACGCTCGGCGATACCATCCAGGGTCATCGTTCCAAATAAGTGCGGACAGCGCAAACGCGAACGGGACTGTTAAAGCCGCGAAACCCAAAAACAACGTGGGCGGATGGACCACCATCCACGGATTTTCCAACAATGGGTTAAGCCCAATACCGTCAGACGGGTAAAGCGGCAGCCCAGGATCAGCGACATAGAATGCGAATGGATTGCGTACGATCAGAATACCAAGTAAAAACAACAATACTGGCGTATAAACGGCCATTAGCCGTGAACGCACGGGTTGACCGGTCGTCACGGATAGTACTTGACCGAGAACGGCTATCCAGAACGCCCAGAGAAGAAATGATCCGTCCTGTCCAGCCCAGAAAGTTGCAAACAAGTATCCAGGTGGAAGCTCTCTAGAACTGTAGCGATAGACATAGTCGATATCGAATTGATGTGTCAACAGCAGAGTGCTGAGCACAATGCAAACCCCAAGCACCGAAAATAAAGCGACCAAATAAGAGTAGGTGGCGTATGTTGAAACTATCGCGGAACGTCGCTGCTTCGTCAGTAAAGACGCAGTTATGTGAAGAGCTGCGGCGACGGTTGTCGCCGTGAGAGCCGCCCATAAGAGGAAATTGCCGATAGGAGCGATGTTCATAGTTGTAATCAGTGGGCGTTAGCTTTGGCGGACTCTGAACGGTTCCTGGCCGGCGTCTGCCGGCCAGAAGCTAATGCTGCGAAGTGAGTTTGTGACTATTGGCTCGCAGCTTGGCCGGGCGCCGGCGCCTGGTTGTTGACATTTGCTGCTA
This sequence comes from Armatimonadota bacterium, assembly GCA_003134215.1. Lineage (GTDB taxonomy): Bacteria > Armatimonadota > Armatimonadia > Armatimonadales > Capsulimonadaceae > BOG-944. Next base: position 10,267 of record PLAD01000241.1, on the reverse strand, counting down.
CAGCGCCCTTTTGCACCGCAGCGTAACCCCAACTTGTCATCGCAATCAGTACCATCACGACGAACAGGCCGAATACCGTGGCGATCCGTGAGTTGCGCCCAACCGCTGTCTTGACATCGAAGAAAGGGATCAGTATCCAGAGCACTAGACCAAGCCCGAATATTCCCATGCCGATCGGTTCTCCGGCGCTTCCGGGAACGATGGCTCCGACAGCCTTGAGGAGCTGGAAGGCGCTCATAAAGTACCATTCCGGGTGGATACCTGCAGGTGCGGCGGCCAGAGCGCTGGCCTGTACACCTAACTCCCATGGAAACTTCCAGGCAAGGAGAGCGATCACATTCAAAGTCATCAGCCACATGATCAGGTCTCTGATTGCAAAATCCGGCACAAATTTGACTTTTCGGCGGTCGACCTCAGGCTTCGCCTCTTCACTGGGCGGGATTGAAATCCCGTGCTTCTGTACCAGGTAGAGATGGATGCCAAGAACGACGATGAAAAAGATCGGCAGCACCGACACATGAAGTGTGAAGAACCTGGCTGCGGCGTTGTCGCCAACTTGCAGTCCTCCCTGAACCATCTGCTCCAGTCCCACCCCAATAAACGGGACGTTTTGCACCATTGCCATTCCAACTTTAGTCGCGAAAAATCCCAGGCTGTCCATGGGAAGGAGGTATCCGCTAAAGCCAAAGGCCATGCCCATCAGGAGCAGAATGATTCCTGTCCACCATCCGAATTCGCGCGGGCGGCGGTAGGCCTTCATAAAGTAGACGGAGAACATGTGCACGAGAGCCGATGCTAAAAAGAGGGTCGCCGACCAAGCGTGGACTGACCGGATAAAGTGGCCGTACGGAAGTGAGTACGTGATGTAACGCACCGAATCGTAGGCATCGTGCCCGGATCTATAGTAGACCATCAGCAGAATGCCGGTAATAACCTGTACCATAAAGCAGAGAAGGGTGACTCCTCCCCAGTAGTACCAGAATGAGTATTTGTGCATCGGAACGTATTTTTTTGCTGCGAATGCGGCAATGGCATCAAGCCCGAGGCGTTCATCGAGATAGGTTCGAAGGTTCGACATTGATGTGTCCTTATGCTTGTGTTACGACGACTTTTCCGGCCAGTACCTGGACGTCATATTTGGTTAAAGGCAGCGGCGGAGGTCCGCCGACGTTTTTTCCGGTGTGTGGGTCGTATTGCCCTCCGTGGCATGGGCAGATAATGAGGGGAGACGGCGATTGGTAGCTCAAGGTGCAGCCGAGATGCGTACAGACTGCTGTTAAAGCAACCCACGTTCCATCGTCAAAATGAATCAGCAGAGCTGGATGCTGCTTAAACATGAATGTCAGTGTGCTGCCCATTGGCAGCTTATCGGCATCCTTTAGCTCGATGCTGTTATTTTTGGCTTCCGCTATCGCCTGGTCGACCGGCGCATGAAGATATTTGTAGATGGGGTATCCAATCGCCGCCGCGTAAGCTCCACCGACCACCACTGCTGCGGCCGTGACAAAGCCACGCCTCGTAAAAGACTCATGTTCGTTTTTTTTGATCTCTGGAACTGCTTCCTGCTGTTCGTCTACTGTCATGTCGCTACCTCACTCGGAGTTATTTTTGATTTTGAAATGCTGAACGAATTGGCAGGTGAAGAACTCAACCGCCGTGATATCCCTTTGGAAGAGGGCTTGGCTGCTGAGCACGGGGAAGCCCGTATTTGACAAACTCGGTCACTGTCTTTGTGTGAGCACGTATGAGGAGCGTCACCTGCGGGTTGGTGGATGTTTCCCACTCAATGACTCCGTTCGGTATGTTTTTGAGCTTGACCACGATCTCTGCGTGGCGGCGGATCAATTCCTGAAAAAGCGGATCTAGGGGACGTACATTTATTCCCTCTTCATTGCGTTGCTTCATGTCCGCTGCATGCTGCTGGATCGCCGCCGCTACTACCGGGTCCGGGCTGGTGTTGGTGGTCTGCACACCGCCGGGGATAATCTTAACCGTGAAATCGATCTTGTCATGGTTTTTCAACAGGAGCATGATCGTTCTCATGTTCTCGATAATTGTCCGCTCCGGCTTCCCCGGAGGGACGACCGAGGGGGCAGACACAGCCGGTGTCGATGATTCGGCTGACAGGGCCGGTTCTGCCCATACCGGGGTACATGCAACGCTCCAATACGCTAGGACCGCAACACCGAATGTCACGGAGGCGGCGCATATGTGATTGACGCGAGATGCCAAGCTACTTCGCCGGCTTTTTGAGAGTCTGCTCATAGCAGTCGATGTTCTTGCTGCCGCATGCGCAGGCAAAGCAGCCTTTGCTCCAGTCAGCCGCTTTCTTAATTGTGATTGACATTCCGCAATGCGCGCACTTGAAAGTAAACGGCAATGGCACGTCGGGAGTACCTGGCTGCGGTCCTTTGGCGGATCCCGGCGGTGCGCAGTTTGGCGGACTGCATGTCTGCGGCGTGCCGTCGGCCCGCACTGGAGCTGAGGCGATACAGAATACTAATGATGCTGCCAGCCCTGCAAGGACAAGACAATTCGGTGATTTCATAGGGTGTCCCAGTTTCTTTGTTTGATGATCTTATGGAAACATCGTACCGGGAGCGTCAGTCCACTTACATCCGCATAATGACGGATATCTAGCGGCAACAAAAAATCCCCGCTCGAAAATCGAGCAGGGATACAGTCCAGGAGTCTATTTGATAGATTTCAGATAAGCGTAGACAGCGTCTGCTTTGGGTTTTGGCATGTGGAACGTCGGCATCGGCGGCTGCAATGGACCACCTTTGGGATTAAGGCCTACGTTCATTGCGCGTTCGAACGTTGTCTTGTTATAAGTCTTCAGGATGCCTGAAGCGGTTATGCTTGGTCCCATTTTGCCCTTAAGATCGGAGCCGTGACAGCCCGTGCAACCAAACTGCGACGTCAGAGACTTTCCCTGCGAAATGAGGTTGGCATTGGAGGCTGTCGCAGCATTTGTAGGAATGCAGCTCAAACCGGAAATGACCGCTGAAAACGCCAGCAATGTCGTCGCGGCCCAAAACTTACTCGCGAAACTCTTCTTCATACTTAATTTTCCTCTTGTTACCAATATTGTAGGTCAGAAATACCAGCCAATCCCATATTCGGTGTCCGACGTACTTACTCCTTCGTTTCAGGGATTTGAAGGCGATCTTAGACTACCGAAATGCTTAGGTGATTCGTTATCGACTGAACGGCGTATTTTGAACGTCGTCAGCTGACATAAGCTTCGAAACGCTTCAGACAATTCAAGGCTGCAAGAGTTCCACGATTTCCGGAAACTTTGAGGCAGCGGACAGGGCGGTTTCCCCGTCGGTTGAAGTAATGGCCTTATCTGCTCCGTTCGCCAGCAATTCCTTCACACACGCAGGCTTATCCGCGCTCGATGCCTGCATTAGCGCGGTCCACCCATGGTTGTCCTTAGCATTGACGTCCGCTCCGCTGGCAAGAAAGAGTTGGACACATTGCTCACTGCCAAGGTATGCCGAATCCATCAGCGGAGTAAGGCCGTCTCTGTCCTTCGCATTCACATTCGCGCCGGAGGCGAGCAGAAGCGTGACGGCTGCGAAATCATTTTCTTCCGTCGCATAGATCAATGCCGTACCACCGACATAGTTGGCGGCGTTGATGTCCGCTCCATTTTCGGCGAGATATTTCAGACTTTGAAATTGGTCGGCGTTTGAAGCCCACTCAAGCGCGGTCCACCCACTCGACTCTCTCGCGTTGATGTCTGATCCTTTGGAGAGGAGGTACTTGATAATCTCCAGATTTCCGGAATTGGCTGCCAGCATCAGAGGAGTGACGCCGTGCGGGTCTCGAACATTCACATCCGCACCCAAACTGTAGATTTTGCGAACTTGCTGAAGGGTCGCGGCCATTCCACGTTCCTTATCAATCCGGCCGTCAGCGGTTTCCCAGAGGCCGAGCAATCTGGAATTAGCTCGCTTTCGCTGTTCAGGAGAAAATTCGTAATTCGTGGCGCCTTGAGCCAATTGAGTCGGTGCGACTGTAAACAAGAAGACGTTAACACTTCTTTGTGGCAGCCCAGGGATAGACGTCACCGTCGTAACGCTCCAATTCCCGTCCATTGTGAACTGTACATGCGCGCCGTAGCGACCGGGGCTTATCTCCGCCGCTAACGGATTCGTTTCACCCATATCCATCGAAGTCATATTGACCTTCAAAAGCAAATGAGCTCCTTCGACCGGCAGTCCGTTGGCGCTTGTTATAGAAATTTCGAGCAAGTTGTCACCGACGTGCAATCGGTTAATCGCTGCATGAAGCTTCAACGGCGCTCGGTAAAGCGAATCCGCGATTGCCTTTGCGGACATGAACAATGTCGTTCCGGCGACCGCTGCGGCGATCTGCAGAATTCTTCGCGAATAGATCACACTGTTTTCTCCTAGACAAACGCAGGCGCGCCCGTATCGATTACATTGTCCAGAAAATCAGCCTTGGAAGCCATCCGCAACTTAGCGTATATATAGTCGGCTGGACTGGTTCCTCACTGGCCACATACCGACGGTTCATCGGACCAAATAATTTCTGCGCAAAAGCGCGTAGAAAGAGGACTTTGTGTGTGACCAGCGAACATAACTATTGACAGTTTCGCCGGCAATTGTTAATATATATTATCATCCCCTGGAAAATGCGAAGTTATATCGGTGGCAAAACATTCAAATAGCTTAGATGTCGCCCGGCTGGCGGGCGTATCGCAAACAACCGTTTCCTTCGTTCTCAACAAGCGGCCTGGCCATTCCATCAGCGCGGAAACGCGCGAGCGAGTGCTTAACGCCGCCCAAACGCTGCAATACCGATCCAACCGTCTTTCTGAGGGCCTCTTTCGCGGTTCCACCGGTTTGATCGGAGTTGTCATGCCCCTGATGAACGACGATTACTACACCAATATCCTGTCATCGGTTGCATCCTATTCCAGTGACAATGAAAAGACGGTGCTTTTTTCACCGCTGAATTCAGGTAACGCAAACAACCGAGATCCACTGTTGCAGCTGATTGAGTACCGTGTGGATGGCATCATACTGGTCTGCCAGGAGTCGGTTATCGATAGTCTCGGCGTCTGGCTGACGGAGTTAACCGATAAGCATATCTGCTGCGTGGTCGTAGACGACCGTAAATACCAAACAAAAGTGCCCTGTGTCGTCAGCGACGACATCAGAGGAGCAAACCAGGTTGTCTCTTACCTTGCATCCCTCGGGCACCGAAATATAGCACATCTGTCAGCCGGCACCGACTCTACGACAGCCGTTGACCGCTTGAACGGATTCGTCTCGGGAATGAATGAACTCGGCGTCCCGCCTTCCGATCTGGTAATCAAGGGCACGTCCTATGCCTCGGAAGAAGGCCGCGCAGCCGCAAAGGAGCTGCTGAACAGCGTACCGAGGCCGACCGCGATCTTCGCTGCAAACGACATACTTGCGGCGGAGGCTTTGAAAGTAATCCGTTCTCTAGAACTGAAATGCCCCGAGGATGTATCCGTTGTCGGATATGGGAATACGCAGGTAGCCCAATCTCTCGATCTAACATCGGTCGATCAGCATCCAATGGAGATCGGACGAATAGCAATTGAGACTTTGCTTGACATTTTATCCGATCACGAACCCGCCGAAGCTGCGGTCGTGATCGGCTGCGACCTTATTTGCCGCGGGACAAGCGGCCCCAACTCTGCAGTTTAATCGAGCCCCAATAAAGGCCGATCGAAAGAAGGTTACATATGGCTGAAACTTTGACATTTAATTCGGACAGGGACATCGTGGACCCGGCCGACGTCCCTAAGCGTCGGCTTTCTACAGGAACTGAGATCCCGGCGATCGGATTGGGGACTTTCGGTTCCGATAAGTACGGTCCTCAAGAAATAGCGGCCGCGGTAGTCGGAGCTGCCGAAGTAGGCTATCGTCATTTCGACTGCGCCAGCGTCTACGGCAACGAGGACTTTATTGGTCCTGCACTGTCGAAAATCGTTGAGATGGGCATCAGTCGCGAAGAGCTTTGGATTACCAGCAAAGTTTGGAATGACAAGCACGGACCAGGACAGGTCATTGAATCGGCAAAGCAGTCGCTACGGGATCTGAAGTTGGAATACCTGGACCTCTATCTTGTCCATTGGCCATTCCCGAATTCCCATGGCAAGGGTGTCGACGTGCACTCCCGCGACCCGCATGCGACATCCTATATACATGAAGCCTATATGCGAACGTGGGAGCAGATGGAGCAGCTCTATAACGAAGGCCTTGTAAAGCATATTGGTACATCAAATATGACTCTGCCGAAAATAACCAGGGTCGTGCGGGATGCTCGTATCAAACCGCATGCCAACGAACTGGAACTGCATCCGCACTTTCAGCAGCCTGAGCTCTTCTCCTATTGCGTCGACAATAACATCGTACCGATTGGTTACTCACCGATCGGGTCGCCCAGCCGACCCGAACGTGATCGTACGCCCGACGATACCGTCGATATCGAAGATCCAGTAATCGTTCAAATCGCCGAAAGGCTCGATGTACATCCAGCGGTCGTCTGTGTTAAATGGGCGGTGCAGCGAGGACAGATACCCATTCCATTTTCAGTGAAGCGTCCTCAGTACGTCTCTATTCTCAAAACGATCGTCTCAGAGCCTCTTACTGACACGGAAATGGCTGCGATAGCAGGAATAGACAAAAACAATCGGCTGATTAAAGGACATGTTTTCCTTTGGAAGGAAAATCAGACCTGGCACGATCTGTGGGATTTGAACGGCGACATTACACCGGCGTAGCAACTAACTTCAAGAACTAAGGAAAATTCATATGACGACAACTTTAGAGCAAAAAACAATGACTGGCGTTGTCCTGCCAGGCAACAGCACTGTCGAGTTTCGCGAATATCCGATCCCCGAGCCGGGATATGGGCAAGTACTTGTAAAAATGAAAGCAAGTTCGATCTGTGGCTCGGATATTCGTGCGATCTATCGGGAACACCTGGGTGTCGGCGACGAAGCTTACCGCGGGGTAATCGCCGGGCATGAACCTTCCGGGCAGATCGTCGCTGTCGGGCCCGGAGCCAAAGAGTTTAAGACCGGCGATCGAGTCGTCCTATACCATATCAGTGGTTGCGGCGTTTGCGACGACTGCAAGCACGGCTACATGATCTCCTGCCACGGAAAGCAGCGCGCTGCCTATGGCTGGCAGAGGGACGGCGGCCATGCAGAGTATCTTTTGGCGGAAGAGAATACATGCATTCATCTTCCGGATAACCTAACCTATGTGGACGGAGCTTTGATCGCATGCGGTTATGGCACAGCGTGGGAAGCTCTCACTCGAATTGGGGTCAATGGCCGCGACCGTCTGCTCATCACCGGACTTGGCCCAGTCGGACTGGCGGCGGCGCAGCTTGGACGGGCGCTGGGAGCGCACCAAATTATAGGAGTCGACACCAGCGCGCACCGGATCGATCTTGCCAAAGGACTCGGCCTCATCGATCACGGTTTGCTCAGCGACGACTCAGCGCTGGCAACCATCAAGTCGCTCACCGGCGGTAAGGGTTGTGAAGCCTCAGTCGACTGCTCCGGCGCCTCGCAGGCCCGCAAACTAGCTCTCGAAGGAACACGCCAGTGGGGCCGGGTCGCCTTTGTCGGAGAAGGAGGCTCGGTGCAGTTCGATGTCTCACCGCTCTTGATCCATCCGCAAATTACCCTGTACGGATCGTGGGTCACGTCGCTAGATCATATGTCTGAACTAGTAGAGCGTCTTTCCACCTGGGGAATTCATCCCGAAAAGACAGTCACCCACAGATTTAGTTTGAGCGAGGCTGGTAAAGCCTACGACGTCGCAGACAAAGGCCAGAGCGGAAAAGTAATAATCGTCTACGAATGAAACGCTCGGCGACAATGTCCAAAATCTCATAAGTGGCTAATCGTCGGCCCGGAATACTGCTCACAAGTTGGGCTACGGGCCGACGTTGGCGGGCTGACAATATTCTCTCTGCAAATGTGAGCACTGCACTTGACGAATGGGCAGTGTTGCGTTATACTTGGGCGAGCGCCGATGAGAACACATCAACCAATCGGGCTGTGTTACAACGTTGGTACCGGATCGCCGCTTCCTGTCTCTCGTTAGGTGTAAATAAGATTTACGACCAATTCATTTGATAAAATTCCATGGCGTTTTAGCTGGTCTCGACAGCGGCGAATGGTAAGGGCTCCCAATGTATATTGAACGTTTCTGTGGTTGTTTGGCAGTTCTCATTTTGTCAATATTCACGCTTGTCATTAATTCGCCTCGCGCTGCTGCGCAGGCGCCTTTTACCCTAACGCTTTCACCGAACAGCGTTCCGTATTATGATACGTCGACCGCGACAATCACCCTCGCTGCGACATCGAGTACCGACACTGTCTTTAATCTGACTTCCAGCAACAACGCGGTCGCCAGCGTTCCCGCGCAGGTGACGATTGCGGCTAATGCTACCAGTACGACATTTACTATCAATACGTCCTTCGTTTCGTCCGACACAGCGGTCACGATATCGGCAACAACAGGCGTAACTACACAACAAGCAACTCTTGAAGTTGTCGTAATTGGTAGTTGGTCGGATACGACATCAAGCGGCGATGCCTTAGGAACTGCCATTCTCCTAACTGATGGAACGGTCATTGCACATAGCTATAATAGTTATCAAAATTGGTTCAGACTGACGCCCGACGGAACGGGAAATTACGCCGACGGCACCTGGACATCGATCGCACCAAATATTATTGGGCGCCTTTACGGCGAAACTGCGATTTTGCAAAACGGCGACTTTTTCTACGGCGGCGGGGAGTATCTGACGACCGGGAGCGATAACAACACAGCGGAAGTCTATAATCCAGTGGCCAACACCTGGACGCAGACTCCGGACAGTCTCTATCCGTCTCTTGGAGATTCGGGGTCAGCGATCCTTCCAGATGGCGATTTGCTCTGCAGCAACTGGAACGACCAAAACACAGACATCTACGATCCCACGACGGATTCTTGGGCCGATGCTTCTCCTATGTCCGACAGCAGCGGCGACGAAGAGACCTGGTTGACCGAGGCTGATGGTTCGATACTCAGTGTCTACAACATCGCGCAAAGGTACATTCCTTCGGAAAATATCTGGCAACGAACATTGCCGTTGCCCGTTCAATTGGTAGACAATCAGGGGGAAATTGGCCCGGGCGCAGAGCTTTACGATGGGAGAACTCTCATTTTCGGTGCGACAGGGAATACTGCCTTTTACACTCCCCCTGGTTCGATCACCGGTCGCGGTTCGTGGACTACAGGTCCGACTATGCCCGACAGTTTGGGCGCTGCGGATGTTCCCTCTTGTGTGGAGCAAGACGGCAAAGTCCTGACTGTTGGTTCGCTTGGCGAATCCAATACGGCTGTATTTCTAGAATTCGATCCCACGACAAACGATTATACGTTCATACCTTCTCCCGACGGCACATCGCTGCAGGCGCATGTCTGCAATATGCTTGCCCTGCCGAACGGGCAGGTCCTGCTAACCGCGGGCTATGGGAATGGCTGGGTTTACACGCCGGCAACAGGGCCGAACAATAGCTGGAAGCCGGCAGTCACTGGCATTTCGCAGAATGCGGATGGCAGTTTTACCGTAACTGGGACGCAGCTTAACGGTTTGACGAACGGCGCAAGTTACGGGGATGACTCGAATCCATACTCTGCGTATCCCATAGTTTCACTTGTTGACACCGCGGGTGATGTTTACTATTGCCGGTCGTATAGCTTTAGTCAAATGAATCCCAGTACGTCCGGCGGCGCTCAATCTGCGAGCTTTGCAGTACCGTACGGACTGCCGAGCACCCAATATACTCTCTACGTCACCGCCAGTGGCGTCACTTCCGCAGGTGTGCCGCTTTCAAAGCGAGTGACTTCCGTGTCGGTAGCCCAGATGTCCAATCCTTCGGAGTTCGATAGCGCGTTGACATTCGATGCCACTGTAACCGGGAATAGTCCAACCGGTACCGTTCAATTCGAAATTGACGGCGTCGATTCGGGAAATCCGGTAACGTTGACTACGGGTGCGTCGTCGTCGACGGCAGCTTATGATTCACCAAGCCTATCAGTAGGCAAACACACGATCACAGCAATTTACAGCGGAGACACGAACAACTTTGCGAGTACCATTAGTGTCACGCAGGTTATAGTTGGAATTCCGACGACCGTTGCAATTTCTTCGTCAGCGACTTTAGCTACGTCGACCTTCGGAACACCGATTA
>PLAD01000005.1 GCA_003134215.1 Armatimonadota bacterium | reverse complement strand
CAAACTTAGCCCTGCTAGGGCGGCTTGATTTGCCGAACTCCAACCTAGCTAATATCCCAAGTCAGGACTGGATCGGTATCGCCGTTTTCACGTACCTGCTCAGCCGAGGCGTTGGGAACGTGGTGGATGGAGCCACTAGCCTGAAGGAAAAGTACCAAGAAAGAGCTCGGTCTTGGCTGCAGGACAACTAAGAGAATCTACGGTGTAGTAGGTGCGCTTTCGTCCGATCAATTCCCGCACAGCAGCCGTCCTAAGCACCCTGGAGTTCGGCTCACCAGTGGTGAATGCTAGGTGGACACAGAACTTTGCGACACAGGCGCAGGTTGCAAGATTGGATACCTCCGCCTCCTTACTGCTCGTCGGGATTCGGCGTTTGTGTGAACAACGAACTCAGCGCGTCTGTGCGAACCAGTGCCCCGTCCCAGTTTAAGTGAATGACCGCGTCGCCGATGTCGCCGAACATTTGCGGGCACTTTTGTCGCACGCTGGAACTTAACCTTTTCGGGACCTGAGATCCGTCACCTGGCCGTTTGACGCGCCATCTGTCGAAGTGCTTTGCCGGTCCCGGATCGATTGTCCGGGGCTCCGAAAAAACTTTTGGCATAAGTTAATGCATGTGGTTCTAATTCCTGAGCTATGCTCCCGCGATTGTTTGCTGCTAGGACCCATCTGCCAGTGTCCACGCATCGCAAGCCCCCGCGACTGAGCATTTGGTTACAAATTCGGTTAGCCGAATGGCAAGATGGTCTTAATGGTGCGAACTCCATAAGCGCTGTCGCCTGTGCGACGGTCCCATTTATCGCGCATTAAACCCGAACGTCGAAAAAGACGGTCAACACGCTGGACATCGCCGCCACACCAGAATGCAAGCATTCGGCAGAGCGCCAGGTCCGCCCGACTGTGGTCGTTGCCGTAGGCTGAAGTATCCCCGCGCCACAATCGCCGGAATCGTTCGCCACCGCCGGCGTTCTGAGCTCTCTCGATGAGCTTCTCATCGGAAACATCCAGGGCCCTATTGAGCCGGTATGTCGTCACAGGGCGTTCTTGTCCGAAGAGTTCCGCGTTTACCGTATCCAGAACATCCTGCCGTTTCTGAATAGCGAGTGGCGTGCCACTCAGATGCTTCCCTGTAATCGTGAAGTATCGGCCGGAATCGTACATTTCAATTCTTCCGGTCCGCCGGCCTTTTCCTGGCAGTTTCGCTCTAATCAAAACATGCGCGCCGGTTCCCGAAGGCGAAAGCTCCGTATAGCTCTCAAATCGCTTGATCAATTCCAAAAAGTCCGGTGCGATCAGCCCGTTGATCGTTCTGCATTGATCGAGGTCGATTCCACAAAACGGATCAGCCTCTGTGAAGACGAAACCGATGCCGTCACAGAGGTATTTTCGGACTGCGTGGCGCACATGCCAGAAGGTACTCCATGTCCGCGGTCTGTCGCACGCCGCTGCTTTCCCGCTCCAGGGGGAAATAGGGACCTTGGTCACACGGCCGTTAATGTCAACCTTGCGCCAGAGCACCCATTGTTTGTACTCGATAAGTTCGGATGGCACGCGCATCACGGCAAGTCCTCCGCTCCGTTCGGTTGGGTTTTGCTCTTCTCGCGTTCGGGGTCATCATGGCGACCCCACTCCAGAACGATTTGCCTCTTACAGAACTCGCAGACATATTCGCGACTCGGAGTCTCGAAGGTTCGCCCGCAAAGGCATTCGCCTACGAAAACGGATTTTTCTCGCATCAGTGAAATTTCTCCAGCTGGTTTCAAAGCGGCGGAACAGTGCTCGCCCCTACCCCATAGAAGCGGCGAAAAACGCGAAATCCGTAAAGCACTGAAAATATTTCTGTGGATCGTTTAAGTCAATCGCTCGGGCTGGCGGGGCAGGAGAGGGTAAACGTTCGCGTCGGAACACTGTTTCGGCACCGGTCGGCAGACTCGTTAAGTTCGACCACAATCTCTTACTGTGCTGATACTTATACGAGCCGCCGCCATCCGCGATCCATCATCATTCCGAATCATTATTCAATCGAATACTTATCCAAAGAATGATCTCGACTCAACACCTCAGGCGTTTCATTAACCTTTGGCGCCTGGCGTTCGGGGTCCAGGCCCACGAATACAGTTCCACGCTTTGAGTCGATGCAAATCCAGGGATTCCGATCCTCAAATGCGGGGAAAGCCTGTTGGCCAAGGTGAATGATATCTTGCACCGTCTGGCTGTGGGTAGTGATCGGCTGTCGCTTTCGCCGTCCGCGGACGTGATANNAGTTTCGATCGGGTATTTGTGCCATATGATCCGTAAAAAGAAATTGCCCCCTCGTAGATACAGATGCGTCGAAAAACGCCATTTCCGTAACGTCGGAAAAATAAATATCACTTTTCGAATGCGCCGCGAAATTCAACAGCTTAGAATAAATTTTGCTGCAGTAATTCCACTAAGAGATCTGCTCAGAGAAGGCTGGTTATTGAAGCACTTATGGCATGGGACGCCATCAAACTGCACACCGAAGACGGACTCCCGGTCTCGAAGACTGATCGGGAGACTATTCTTGACGTCGCCGAGCAGGTCATCCTTGGCAGCGAGCACGACCCTAAGTATGTATTTCGAGCAGCTCAACGGGTTAGCCGAAACCTTCACCTCATCGAAAGTCTTCGGGGATACGCAAAACGTGCCATGATCGCAGCCGGCGATCGGGCGGCGAGGGATCAAAAGCTAAAAGACAAGCCGGTACGTCGGCGAGAAATGGACCAACTTCCTGATCTGAGTCATCGCGACGATATCGAGAACCGAGTCCTGATCCGCGAGCTTCTGGAGTCACTCCCGGCCCTTGATCGGGAGATTCTTTTACGGAAGGTGTCTGGGGAGACTGGGCCGGACATCGACCGCGAAATGAATCTGAAACCGCGCACGTCGGAAAGCCGATTCCGTGCCGCGAAGACTGCGCTCCAGCAAATATTTTTCAAGACGCCGGACATAGACAAGAGATCGCGTGCCCGCTGAATCCATAGGTGACGACAACCCAATTGAATGGATTCTTCTCACCGGCTTCCCGAACCCGGAGAGAAACGGCTGTCCACCACCGGAGACCATTCAAGCGTTAGGGGAGCGCACGATTAGCCGGGAAGATCCCGCCTGGCAACACATCTGGCACTGCTCACCATGCTTCAGCGACTTCAAAACGATTCGCGACCGGCGGCTCGCCGCTTTGGACCAGGCCGAACAACGAGCAAAACGGAAACGTCAACTCTTAATTTCTGTCGGGTCGGCCCTTGCCGCCGCCTGTCTGGTGATGATTCTTGTGTTATCCGGCGGTCGCATCAAGAACCTGCGTGGTACGGCGATCATTCCCATCGACTTAAATAACGCGCCCACCTTCCGCGGTGCCACAGAAGATGAA
>PLAD01000366.1 GCA_003134215.1 Armatimonadota bacterium | reverse complement strand
AGCTCGGGGACGAACTTAAACCGGGAGTCGCGGTAGGCGTTGTGCGTAATTGCGGCCGCTTCCTTATGCTGCGCCACCCAACCTGCGAGCCCCTCGCCGATCTTCAATCGAACTTTACCGACCATCTCTTGCGCCGCATCGGCATCGTCCACCGCACGCAGCACCAACTCGTCGCGCGTTTCGCTGACCAGGTAGACCTGCGACGAGTCGGTTGCGGTCACCTGAACCGCAATTCCTGCAACTACCATCAACATCTCTTCCAGATCGAAGAGTGCTCCAACCGCCTCACCCACTCGCCTGAGAGCTTCCGCCTCAGCGTTGCGGTCGTCGTGCGCGTGTTCTAAATCATGGATCTGCCGTTGTGCTTTGGCGAGCTCTTTTTCTCGCCGCTCTAGTGTTTGAGTCAGATTGACAATCTGCTCTTGTTCGGGAGAGAGAGTCTTGCGCGCACGACTGCGGTTGGTAAGTCGCAGCAAATATTCACGCCGCCCATAACCCAGACGTGCTGGAGCTATGCGGTTGGACTGTAACTCAGATAGCAGACGGGGCTTGCGCAATGACATCCTCAATTTCTAATTGGCGGCGATTAAATATTTTGAGCCGAAAGCTGCTCCCCAAGTGGAAAGAGCCGCTCTCGTTCACTGACGGCATAGTCGAAGACCGATGCCAGCAAATCGTCCCACATAAAATAGTGGTCAGCGATCTCTTCAGGAGCGAGAAGAAAAAACCCTTTCGACTCACTATTTGCCGGTATCGGATCGAAATGCGTCACTTCTGCAACGAAGCTCGCTGTATAAAACACGCGGTTCGGCGCGGAAGCTTCTTTATTTCGCCTTACCATGCGATAACAGCCAATCAGCCGTCGGCGTTTCGGATCAAGATATGCGCCAGTCTCTTCATAGGTTTCGCGCACTGCCGCGTCGTCGACAGTTTCCTCCAGAAACAGCCTTCCGCTTGGTACGCAGACACCGCGATCCGTAATGTCGGCCATTACTGCGTTGGACCCGAAAAAAGCGTGAACTATAACCGCATAGATCTTGCCTTCACTCTCGCTCGGGAGCTCATCGCCCGGCAAGAACTCGACATCGGCATCCCAGGGAGACCAGTAAACTCGCGGAAAAAACATGGATTGAGGCATCGTTATATCCTACAGTTTAGCATACCGAATACAAAGCGGCGGATGTCTCAGGTTTCCACCTTGGCAGGCCAGGGTAACAAACAGCTATCGTAAGATCCGACTCTCAGTCTGAAAGGATTACAGTTATGGCACAGACGATCTATGCATCGTTCACAGATGTCGATCAGGCGGAACGAGCAGCAGGGGCGCTGCTTGACCACGGTGTTTCAAAGGAAGACATTAGTCTTGTCGCTCAGGCGAGCGGCACTCGGCGTTTTCAAGAGCAGGAAGTGGGTGTTTCAAATCCCGAACAGGCCTATGCGATTGCCGGCGAAGGCAGCTTCGCAACGTCACCATTCAACGCGCCAAACGACCTCAACATCGGCGCCTATCCCGATCCAGCGAGACCATCAACCATTGGCGGCCTGCCGATAGGCGACTCAACGGAATATGACTCATCCCGCACAGATCGGTACGCGGATAACAACCTTGGCGAGCCCAACTACCATAAGGACCACAGTCAGGCGGAAGCGATCGCTAAGTCTGGAATAACGACGACGACCCCTGAAGACGCCGGCGTCGGAGCCTTAAAGGGTACGGGTATTGGGCTCGGTATCGGCATCCTCGCTGGACTTGCCGCACTGGTCGTACCTGGTGTCGGATTAGTGGTCGGTGCGGGCGCGCTGGCCGGTGCACTCGGAGTAGCGGCTTCGACCACAGTCGCGGGCGCAGCTGTAGGTGGCCTGGTAGGTTATCTAAAGGACCAGGGGGTGCCGGAATCCGATGCCCAACGGTTCCATCATGCTGTCGGATCGGGAGGCGCGCTGCTCGCGGTCAGCATCCCAAGCAACGGTGTCGACCTGCAGGAAACGGAAGTGCTCCTGAACAAATACGGTGCCGCCGACATCAGCTCTTACTGATCAAAAAGACACGTTTATCCGGCGGAAGCGAGCATCCTCTCGCTTCCGCTTTTTAACAAACCGTGCCTTTTGTTTGTGCGATTAAAAAAAGAATTTGTATTGTGCCCAATTGCCATACACGCGCCCGATTTGCGGGTAATATTTCCCCATCGGTTATCAACCCACACATTTGATTTACTGGAAAATTGAAGAGGCGGAACATGGATGACGAACGGCTCAGCATCGCAGGCAGGTCAAGTGAACGTCCCAGTCGCAAGAACTCACGGATTATGTTGACACTGCCTGGTCGATATGCTATGATTGCCTCATGAGCGTGACGACGACCAAGACTAATGTTCCCATTAGTCATGGAAGCGGCAAGTTCATTCGTCCGCTCCCCGCCAAACGCCCGGCCAGTCCTAAATTCAAGGCGTTAGATTTTTACTGGTTAATCGCCCTAACCGCCTTGCCGGCACTACTGCGCTATCTTCCTGGTGTCAGGTCGTCTGCTCTCGAACACTGGATCATTCCAAGTCTGAGCAGGCATTCGACAGCATCGGCTATTGCGTCATTCGCCTCCTCGCTGATACCGCCGACTCTCTACTTATCGATCTTTAAAAATCGAGACAAAACTGGGCCGGTTGTCGCTGGGGCGCTGTGCGCCGCCAGTGTCTTCATGATACATGCGGCTTACATTGCGCCTGTCTCAGCGCTGGCAACACTGCTGCTGGTCGGCGCGTATGCAGCGATCAACATCGAATTGCTGATCATATCTGCAGTTTTGCTCTCCGTTGCAACTTGTCTTCGTCCAGATTTCATATTCTTCGCAGCAGTTTTGTTGGTCTGTCTGATGGTTCGGCGAGATAAGAATGCAACGTTAGGCGCAGCGGTTTACGTCCTGCTCACCGCCGCTTTCACGGCATTTCTCTATACATTACACAGACATCTGTTTCATTTACTGCTGGCATTCAGGCACACCAGGTTGAGTTTCCCCTGGCTGCTTGAGTGGACGATGACCCCGCCGTTTATTGCGTGCTGGTGGTTTATTTTTCCGTTTTGCGGCGAAATGACCAACGCGGGATCACGGCGCAAGTATGCACCGATCATACTGGCGCTGGCCGCCTACTTAATCGGCTGCACTCTTTTAACACACCAACTCAGCGCTCAAGCGCTTCTGCCGGCATCGCCATTTCTATACTTGCTTATAGCGCTTGGGATTGCGAGAATAATCCCGACCGTCGCCGGAGATATCCCCGGAGTCGGTCTAAGATACGTCGCCGCGATCGCAGCTGCCGCGGCAGTTGTTGGAATGTGCTTCGCACAGCAGTGGCATATGCTCAAACTATCGAGGGTGCGTCGACCTCAGCAAATAAGCGC
>PLAD01000168.1:488-4451 GCA_003134215.1 Armatimonadota bacterium | reverse complement strand
AGACACCCTTGAGCGACGACCAGGTGATCGAGAGTATTGATGCCGAATATGTGTGCGTGACCGCCACTGTGCGCGATACGGCTCAGCTTGATTGGTGGCTGCTTGGTTTTGGCTGTTCGGTGCGCGTGTTGGAACCGGGAGAGCTTGTCTTACGTATCGCCGAAGCGACCGAATGGCATTGACGACAGATTTTCCAACAGGTGACGGGCCATTGCGATTCGCTATGCGGTGGCCCACGAGATTTTTGTATTATCCGCAACCGCAACCGGAGAGCAGAAAATGGCCAATCTTTATAGTTTTGCTGAGAGTGAAGGAGCCAATATATTTATAGTTAGGAATGGTGAACGGTCACTGGAAGCGTGGCGGGCTGGTGGTTTCATCGCAATTGGATGGTCGAAAGCGCGGAATCTTGACACGGAAGTGGATTGGTATAAATTCAAGGAAGTAATTCGCTTGGCTTACGAAACGGATTGGGGGCCTGTAACTCCTCAATCTTTGGCTCTGCAGGCAAGCAGCGCCTTCCAGTTCATCAGAGAGATCGCAATTGGAGATTTGGTTTTAGTACCCGTCCCCGGCGCGTTTCTCGCTGCAAAGGTTCTATCGCCCGCCTATTATTCCGAAGAGGCAATGGAAGATGATGCGTGGAGACATACCGTCGAATGGTTGACGATCGATCCATGCCCCCGCAGCCACTGCTCCAATGCCTTGCAGCGTCGTCTCAAAGTCCGACAGACATGCGTAAATGTAAAAGATCTCCGACCGGAGATAATCGAAGCACTTAACCGGACTCAACCGGTCTCATTTAATGATGTGGTTCTCTCGCGGGCCTATGAGCCGGTTGCGTCTGCGCTCCTAAGCGCAATCAATGACCAACAACTTGAGGACCTAGTTGCTCAATTGGCCCAGACCTCTGGAGCGAAAGCAGTTCGGGCGGCAAAGAACTCAAGAGATCCAGGGGATGTAGATGTCCTGGCAACGTATGAGCTGGGAATTGGCAATGAAGAGTCCACGATCAAGGTGGCTTACCAGGTGAAGCAGCACGATGGTAAAACAGGTGTGACGGGGGTAATGCAACTGATCGAGAGAATGGAAGCGGATAGTGAGATTGTACGAGGCTGCATTGTAACTACGTCCGAACAACTAGACGATGAAGCCAAAAAACTTGCTGACGAAAATGATATTGTGGTCATCACGAAAAGAGGATTAGTAGAATGGATTCTGATGTCAGGCCTCAAGCTATTACGAACGTCGTTGTAGATCTGTTACAGGCCGAAATTCGCAGCCTATCTCCCATAATGCCTATCCGATGGGTTGCCACGAAGCGCGGGTTATTGCACGTGTGGCCAGTTACCGGCCAGGTCATACCCGATCATAAACAAGGCCGCCTCTAACGCACGAAGGGGCTCAACTTGGTAGGGATGCGGATGCTGACTTACCTCGCGCTCAAAAGCTGAATCTGTCACGACGCGTTTGAGTAGCCAGTTGGCTCTAATGTTAGCTTGGATATGACGGATATGATTGCCGTAGCTCTTAGGAAAACCAGTTATGCCGAACCAATTGCTATTTGGGTTTCGCCTCTGATCATCTTGAGAAGGCATGCACAGAAATCGCAACGATTCGGGTAAAGTACTTTCAGAACTGTTCTTGCTCCGTTGTAGCGCCCACCAGCGAATCACGAGTAGACCGAGCGCGGCCGCGACCCGGCTGTCATAGATCACGAAATCGTCGAACGCCAGGGAATAGATCTTCGTGAAGCCTGCACTCGATCTAAATCCATACGCA
This sequence comes from Armatimonadota bacterium, assembly GCA_003134215.1. GTDB lineage: Bacteria > Armatimonadota > Armatimonadia > Armatimonadales > Capsulimonadaceae > BOG-944. The sequence goes on along the minus strand of PLAD01000168.1, from coordinate 2,669 downwards.
GAATCTTTAAACAGAGACAAGTCGAAAGTTCGTCCTGAGCTGAAGCTGCGACGGCACAGTTCAATATAGCCCACGAACCCCTCAGGACGACCGGCCAGTGTCTCTAACGCATCGAGGTTATGGTTACCTTGTATCTCAGTCCCACCCCAATGCAAAATGGCTGCGGCGGCAGCTCGCGCCCTCGCATCCTTGGGAGGCCCTCCGGCAAGTGCTTCGCGCAGTTGGCCCTTCAGATGATTGTGCACGACTGCATTTGCAGAAAGACTGCGAACGTCAATTTTCCCCGTGTAGACCCAAAACTGTTCAACGATCGGAAAGCTGTAGCGCTTGGCGGCATCCAGCAAGCCTGTGCACTGCCACTCATATCCCTCGTCAGCGTGTTTGTAGCTGTGTCGTAGGGTTTGCGGTTCGCGGACCAAGCTCGCCAGGTATTCCAAGAATGATCGAACGTTTTGTTCGCTTAGATAGTCATCGGCCGTCTCTACCGGAGGGCAGTTCGATTGGGTTATGGGCGTGAAGCCATGCATTCTGCCACCGGGATCGTGGACGTTCAGATCTTCGGGCTCATTCATTTTTGACTAAAATAAGGGTGGATCTGAAATCCCTGCGATCGTTCATCTGAGGGCAGCGCGATAAACCATCGATGTAGGCGCAGGGATCTCGCTAGAAAGCGCTGTGGCTCCGTTCGTTCACGGCCAAGTTGTCACTGGTGATAAGGATGCACGAAAATCACCAGGATTGCATGCCGTAAACACAAGTTTGCAATCATCCAGCCAAAGCTCGATTATGACGATGCCAGTCCATCGTTCCCGTTCTCGACGAAGCATTCAGCGCTCTTTGGTTTTCGGGGCGTCGACATCCGAAGTTGTTGATCCTTTGAGCTCATAGCTGAAAACTGGCGGGGAGCCGAACACATGATTAACGATCGTCAGGGGTTCCGGGAGTCGCGTCTTGCCGGCACCATCGGCAGTATCCTGCTAAATGCCATGGCGATTGCATGGCAGATGGCGCGCCTCCTGATCGTCGCGTTACTGATGCTTGTCGAGCCAATACTTGGCTTTGTTCTCTGCGGCTTGGCGGTGGTCGGCGTGATCGTTTCCGTGATACTCAAATTCTCTGGCGCCGCACCAAAATTTCCGTTCTGGTCCGCGATTGCAATCTCCGTAGGGCTCTACCTCGCTTTTCTCGTCTACGGCGTTGTGGTGCGGACGTTGGTACCCCTACCCCGTGAGGATTGAGATTATTGCGGCCGGTCTTGCCTATCGAGGCGGTAGCTAATGACGCGACAGGAGTCGCGCCCGCAACCAAATCGCAGCCCTCGAAGGGTACTACCGGTCGCAGTGCGAGCAGATGCGCCGCGGCTTTTCGCAGGTCAACAGCAGAATGGCGGCGTTGCAGCCCGTGCACGTGCTCAGCTTGACCAGTTCACCCTTGGCGAGTTCGTAGGTGAGAAGTAGCATTTCCTCAAACTCAATCTTGGAATCCGGCACACAGGCCCGGTAGGCCTCGAACGTCTCGCAATACCGAGCAGCGGCGACCAACGGCGGACGAGCATCCGCGCCTCCCGCCAAGAAGCGGATGGGGAGGGCGTCAAAATTGATACACATCGTGGCCAAGGCTGCCGCTTCGCTTCGCGCGCGCGGGGTCCGCAGGAAAATGGCAATGGAGCGAGGCGGCGGTCCGCGCCGCCGCGTATCCTGACTCACGGACCAGCGTCGGCGCAGGGTCGCGAGTCGATTTCGGGTGAGATTGGTGTAATGGGTGATCGTCTGCGTTCTCGCCTGGTGGCATACCATCCGGCGCGCTACATCGATGCGCATTTGGTCGCGACTGAACGGATCATCCATTTCGTTCATCATTTTCCCTCCGCTGCAACTGAGGTTAAACATAAACGGCCGCATTCGCGAATAAGTGTTTCGCATGAATATCAGCGAAACTCACATTGGCTTTTCCCCCGGCTATCAGAGAATGTACCCGTAGCTTTAACTTTTCGGAGACTTGCAACATAATGCAAACGAAAATTCGCCGAACTCCGGCCATTGGATTGCAGCCGTACGAGTGGGTCAGCATGCGAAGCCTTGAGGTTACGCGCCGTCTGAATGTGCGGTGTCTCGAGTTACTGGCACGGCTCGCCAAGGCCGGCCACGAAGGCTTCGAGATCGCCAAGCATCACCGGGACCT
>PLAD01000168.1:0-354 GCA_003134215.1 Armatimonadota bacterium | reverse complement strand
ACATCGACCGAATCTCGATTGAGTGCGCCAACGAGCTTCGCCCGCGATGGGACGATAAAATAGCCTTCTGGCGAAATCTCCTGGTCGCTGCTCTTGGCGAGGCCGACGATGCGCTGTCGGAAATGAGCTTCCATACCCTTCAGTTGCTTGGCGGCGAGCTCATGGCTCCCGTGGTGGGCGGCGGAGGGACTGGCGGTCGACTGAAAGGCTGAGTCTTCTAGGCTCGCGGGATATTTGAATTACAAGAAGTGGGGGGCGCGTAACCCTCCGACGATAAGGCCCATTTGAATGCGTGCCGCAACGCGGCCACGCGCGCGTAGTGTCGCGCAGTCCTCACTGACGATCGAACGAAAT
>PLAD01000414.1 GCA_003134215.1 Armatimonadota bacterium | reverse complement strand
TATATAAAGATATATCTTTATACTACTTTAGAGTAAAACGTGTCAAGTGATCAAGGAGAATTTTAGGCGGCGAGCCGTGACTCTATTTTGTTGGCCTTATAGGACTTAAGGAGGTCGATCAAGCCATGTTCGGGTATGGGCTTCGAGTAATAGTAACCTTGCCCGAGATCACAGGACAATTCTGCGAGCCGTTCATGTTGTTCCAAAGTTTCGACCCCTTCGCCGACAACTTCAAGATGGAGAGTCTTCGCGAGGCCGATAATCGCCTGGACAATCGCATCGTCGTCGGTGTTGCCGCTCAAGCGACTGACAAAGACACGGTCTATCTTAATAGTGTCGATTGGCAAAGTGCTCAAATAAGACATCGACGAATATCCGGTTCCGAAATCGTCGATGGCTAGTCGAACGCCCAGACTTTTGAGGACGTTGAGCTTCTTTATATCACCGCCGCGATCGGTCATAGTCAGGCTTTCGGTGATTTCAAGTTTAAGCCGACTTGGCGAAAGACCGCTAATACGAAGCGCTTCTTGAACATCGCCAACCAGTCCTGCATCTTGAAGTTGACGCGCTGAAAGATTGATATTGACCGACAAGCCGCTATTGTAAATACTTTGAAACTCGCGTGTTTTTCGACATGCCTCGAACAGAACCCACCGGCCGATGGGGATAATCATCCCGGTCTCTTCTGCTACCGGAATGAACGACGCCGGCGGAATCAGCCCTCGCTCCGGGTGGCGCCAGCGTATCAAAGCCTCAATGCCGTCAATCAAACCACTGTCAATCCCGACGATTGGCTGGTAGTGCAATTCAAATTCGTTGTTTTCGACAGCGCGACGCAGATCGGTCTCGGTGTCAAGCCGCTCTTTTACCCGTACATTCATCGCAGAGTCAAAGAGAGCAAATCTTGATTTACCGTCCGACTTTGCTTGGTACATCGCCGTGTCGGCGTCTCTGAGCATTGCTTCGGAATCGTCGTGGCCGGCGGTTGAAACAGTTACACCGATACTAGCTGTAGTAATAACTTCACGACCGTCGATGTACATCGGTTCGCGTAATGCGTTCGCAATTCGCTCGGCGATATCAATGTGGTCGCTGTCTTCAACAAGATCTTCAATGAGAACAGTAAACTCGTCACCGCCAAGCCGGCAGACAGTGTCGCTCTGCCTGGCGCAAGCAAGGAGACGTTTACTCACGCCTATTAACAGTCGGTCGCCGGCATCGTGGCCCAGGCTGTCGTTGATCAACTTGAAGTTGTCGATATCGAGGAACATGACAGCAACGGGCTTTCCGACCTTCAACGCCCGCTCCAGCCTATCCAGGAAGAGCGCGCGGTTTGGAAGTCCGGTCAAAACATCGTGGAAGGCCTGGTGGCTGAGTTTCTTTTCGAAAGTTTTACGTTCCGTAATATTGCGAAAAGTCCAAACGATTCCACGGACACCGCTGTCATCACTGAGGTCGTTGACAATCACTTCGTGATAGAGAAAATCATGGCCGGAACACTGAAGTCTGAGCTCAGCGGTGACATTATCGCCCGGCGTTTCAATTGCACGCTGCAGGGCGGATAATGCGACGGAGACATCGTCTGGATGAACAAACTGCAGACAGGAAGCATCACGCACGAGCCAGTCGTCGTATCCCCATTGTGCAGAGCAAGATGGACTGGCGTATTCGACGATGTTCTTGGCATTGGCGATGAGAACTACATCTGAAGAGTTGCGCAAAATTGACCGAAATCGCTCTTCACTACGCAGGATTGCCTCCTGTTCGGCAGCAACACTTGCCTTTCGTGCCTTGTCATAGCGCTTGAAGAGTCGAACCGAGATAAATAGCGAACCGATCAGGACAATGACGATCCCGATTTCAGATGCGGCACTGGTAAGTGAGGCGCTTCGATCGTGGGATCGTGAGAGGCTGATACTCCAGTCGAGCATATCGCCGGAGTCGATTCCGGTTTTTACGAAGACAGCGTCGATATTCCCGGCGATCGTCTGATAGCGTGGCTTGCCGGCCGAATAAACTGCGCTCTTCGCGATTGTCGATTCCAGATCGACATCTGCTTTCCAGTCCGCAAGCAGACGCGTGTAAGCGCTGCGATCTTCGACGGTTGCGGTATTTTCGGAGTAATCGGTCAGAGCATGATTAGCCTGACGGCGGGCTTGATCCGCCCGCTCCAAAAGAAGTTTCCTTTGTGAGACGTCGTCAGTCAATAGGAACTTCAGGAGCTGTACTTGATAGTCCTTTTCTGAGCTGACGAACTGGGCAATGTCAACAAGGCTGTCGAGTGAGGTGCCGGATATAGTTACTGTGCTCGGATTGATATCTGGAAGCTGCTGCAATGCAATCGTCCATGCGAGGCCAAAAACGACAACCAGGGCAAGACCTGTCTTCACTATAGCAGCAAGGTCAAGAGACCGCTTCATGAGTTTCCTTCTGATAATCTTCCGAAACCATAGAGTTACGTTAAATTAATTCTCCCGTCAGCAATTGATTGTCGGAAGATCTGTGCTTGTCCTGTATGACGAGCAGAGCATGCAAGCGTAGAATTTTCTGAATCAATATAAATTATGCTTATCAGACATCGGAGACAAAAATCGACGATTTTGCAGCCAGCAAATAAGCGTGGTAATATTACACAAGGTGAATGTTTGCCTGCTGAAATAGTACGTCACTTTTTGAAAGGTTGAATAAATGTATCGAGGTCCTCGAATACCCTGTGCTATCGCCGGTGCGATTAGCGCAGCCAGCATGCTACTGATGGCTCAGGCATCAAATGCGGCTTCTACACATCGGCTGCCGCCGCCTGTTCCTGGGGCGTTCACATTAACGCCGACTCAGACGCTGCACGATTTTAAAGTACAGGTCGCATCGTCCAAGCTCGTCCAGGAACGGTACGCATCTGTCTATCATATTTCTCCCTCGGCGGTACCTAGCAAATTTGGGTCGATAACGGTTGGTCTTTTGCAGCACAGCGAGGCATTCAAGGAATACTATGTTTCGAGAAGCGGTGCAATCAAATCTCACCATAAGACATATCCAGCCGGGACTTATGTTGCATTTTCGTCGAGCGGTACGCCAATGCTTCATTGGCGCTGCGGTAACCCACTGGTCGAGCTGAATCCTCCTCCGCCCCCGGTGCCGATGGTTGTTCCGCCGCCGCCTCCGCCCGTTGTTGTCCCGCCGCCTCCGCCTCCAGCAC
>PLAD01000294.1 GCA_003134215.1 Armatimonadota bacterium | reverse complement strand
AGCTTAGAACAGTACGGAACCCTGATCGTCTCGTCGGTTTGACCTACTCCTATGTTTCGAATTTGGATTCGGCCTGCCAGCAACGGATTTTTGGAGAGCGATCTTTGACCGCACTCGAAGGTGTGCGGCATGGGCTCATAACCGTAGACTTGTACGACGTTCGGGTTTTTGGCGAACGCAAGGCTGACTACGCTAAGGTTCGAGCCAATGTCAATTAGCACGCACGGCGCCGTTGCCGAGTTATACAAAAGTTCGTAATGTTTGCTTTCGATCACATCTCTGGTTGTCAAGAAATCGCAGAGGTTTTCTACATTCACAGTTATCCCGTCGAACACTAGCCACCAAAGGCCGCCGCTTTTCCTCAGCTTCATAAGCCAGTGTGCGTAACTGATATATCTGACGAATGCAGAACGAGCCCGAACGGCCAATTCGTTCAAGATGTGTTTTTTCATAGCTGTCGCGAACTCAGTGAGGAACTGTCAAACAGAGACTCCCCCACTTTGGTAACGAGTCACAGCGAAGGGATGTCGTCATACATTTACTTCTCTATCCTAACACTTTCCTCCGTCAAGGGCAAGTGGCGACAGTGAAGTTGTTGCGCGAAATGTTACAAATTGGCGACTGACGTCAAAAGCGATCGGTTGTTTAATTCGGCCTCTGTTTTAACTGCCATAATCCCGCATCGACAGGTGCGACACGAAATGAGATTACTTGCTTATAGTTGGAAGTTAATATTTCAGGCCACACTCCCGTCGTGGAATCATCGTAGAAATACTCTGGATGATGGTCACGAAGGACCTCTGAAAAGGCCGATGTATGTACTTTATGAGGCGCAAGGCAGGGCGAGACCAGACCGAATAGGTCGTAGATATACGCATTGGTTGTCCAGCCGATCATGCCGATACCGCCTGCCGCTATAGCCTCGCCGGGTTTGACAATTTTTGCAGCGGCCAAGGCGCCCTCGTAGCGTGGGTGCTCGGTCGCGTAGGTGTACTGGTCCCATGGGCAATTGAAGCTCAAATACGGACCTTGGAGCGATGGATCTATGAACGCCAGGTCGATCAAGACAAGTAAAAGCAGCTTTGCACCTGTATTTGTCTTGAACGCGCTGACCGCCGGAGGGATACAGCAGGCGGCAATGATGCACATAGCCGTGAATGCCGGCACGGCGTACCAGAAAAAGTTCTCGAGGGATTCATAGTCGTACGCCGCGACAAAGAGAACGAACCAAAGCGCGAAGGGCCAAGTTTTTTTGTTCATCACGATCATGGCGATTGTTCCGGCCACAGTGAGGGTGAAAATCAAGCCGGACTTGACGATTTCGCCGATGAACTCATGTTTCCAGTGCGAACTCACTAAAAGTTCTTTGGCGAGCATCGACTGAGGAAGTATATGACCAAAGTACAGTTGGGCGAATATGCACCAACTCGCGTAGATCGAGAGAGGCAGGGCGGCTTCGGCGATCGGCAGTTTTTTGTACTCGAGTAGAGAGGCAGCAACGATTACCGCGGGGACAATCAGCCCGTCGTAGCGGGTCAGCGCACAGAGGGCGCCAACGACGAGCGCCGCAAAGTAGCGGCCAGACTGCTGGAAATAGAACGCAGCGAGTATCAAAAAGCTGTAAAGACAGGTCTCCATTCCATCGCTGAACGTGAAGCTCAGGCTGGGCGAAAGTGCAAGCATGAGAGAGGCTGCACAGGACGCTGGATAGCTATTGGTGAGCCTCTGGACAAGCATAAAGCCGACGATGCAAATGCCGATGTAAAAGATAGCTGAGCTGATATAGCTAATTGAGGGAATGCTTTCTACACCAAAAACGCAGCCAGTTAGCGCGAGATAGAGCGTGTAAAGCGGTGTCGATGTACCTTGAACATGCTCACCAAGGTTGTACACGTATCCGTGTCCTTCGGCAATGTTTCGAGCGTAGCGGTAAGTGATCCAAGCATCGTCGATCCCTGACGGTCGCCAGTGGATACGGTAGTTGATGAGGGCGACCACGGAAATTACGGCTAAAAAGACTGCCTGCTGCGCGACCGTCATGCCGCTTGACTTTACTTTGCTTAGATGGTCCCGCAGAGAGTCGATGTGATCAAATACACTGGGGTAAATTAGGCCGACGATGACCGCCGCAATTGTCAGAACTGACAGGGACACATGGGAATCGGGAACTCGATACCAACGAACTGGGAACCAGTCCTGGAGGAGAGAGTAGGCGATTGCAATCGCGGACGCAGTCGCAGCGAGGGTCATGGAAATCCGTCGACTCAGGGGAAGTTGCGCTGTGTTCAGATCAGTTCGCAGAGTCAGTTTAGGTAATGCGTTCTTCATCTGTCTTGTCCGCAGCGTTCGGTAGATCTATAGAACTTTCGGCAGTATGGTATCAGGTTGACGAGTGGACGTCAAGTAACGGGCTTCCGTTAGTCATGATCTTGCTGTGCGCAAACCGGTGTATTTTACCAATTTCCGAGTCGGCAAGTCGACCAGATAGTAGCTCGCGACTGCTGCTGCGAGACAGGCGGCGGTGATAGCGAGGGCGGAGCTGTTGTGGAGGCCGGCGGCGGCGGCCATGACAGGGGCATGTACGACATAGAGACAAAAGGAAATGTTTCCGAGCCAGTGCAGCCTTGATGCGGCGGCAGCGGTGATTTTGATCTTGTCGAGGGAGCGAATGATTAAAACGCAGCCGCCGACGGTGAGCGGGGACAGCGGCTCTTTGAGCATCTCTGGATACGCAAACACCATCCCCGCGGCGATCGTTGCCAATATCGGTGTGGGCGGCAGCTTATCGCGAAATCTGTAGAAGGCAAACCCGGCGACGAAGGCCCATGCAAGGCAGAAAGTGGAAGCGCCGTACATCTCCGCATAGTATTCCTGGTTCGTGAAAAGGTTGTGTGCGACGAAACAGACGGCCGATGCGGCGGCGATAATTACCAGCGTGCGATAGCTGCAACGCAGGAGAAATGGGCTGGCGGCATAGAGCAGTACTTCGACGCAAAGCGACCAGAGGACACCGTTGGCGACGAACTGCGGCCTGACGATTCCGTTTCCGAAGACCAGGGCGACGACATAATCGGTAAAACCTGTGCTCTGCGCGGGCGTAAAGCCATGCCGCCATAGCAGGAGGGCGCCCGCGGTCAGGAGGGCCGGCAGGAATATGCCCCAGACATAGAGTGGATAGATGCGCCGGAAGCGACGTTCGTAAAACGTTAATCTGTTCGGATCGGTGGTCAGCGAGTGCGCCATGCTGTAGCCGCTGATCATAAAGAAGCCGAGGACGGCGGCAAAGCCGCCGAAAAGTCCGATCGGGCAGGGGAAGAGAANNGGGGCTGAAGACCGCCAGGTGGTGGCAGACGACGACGAATGCCAGAACAAATCGCAGACCGGCGAGGGCCGCCCACGGGTCGTTGATCATCGCCGCCGGTTCGATGCCGGCTCTGAGGCCGGTTAATCCGACTGTTTTTTCAATTTTAGGTTCAATGGTCGACAACGAGCCCGCCTCACCTATGTTAGTCATCCCTGTCTTTCGGCGGGGATTTTTTAGTGTCAACTTAAATCCGTTTGAAAGGATCGTCCAATGAAACTTGCCGTCGTCACCGCCGTCTTCAATCCGCAGCGCTACAAGCGCCGCTATGAGTTGTTTCGGCTTTTTACCAAGCATATTGCAGACTCAGGGGCGGATTTGTTCGTCATCGAGCACGCATTTGGGGATCGTCCCTTTGTCATTACCGAAGCGAATAATCCGTTCCATCATCAGATTCGGTCGCGGGATGAGTGGTTTATGAAGGAGGCGCTGCTGCAGATACTGGTCGAACGTCTGCCGCCGGAGTATGGATATGTGGCTTCAGTGGATGCGGACATTCTGTTCAACCGCGAAAACTGGGCATCGGAAACGGTGGAGATGCTGCAGCACTATCCGGTGGTGCAGATGTTCTCGCAGGCGGCGAACCTTGCGCCGGACGGCCGGATTATCCAGCTCTGGAACAGCTTTGGCTGGTCATACCAGCAGAGGCTGCCGTTTTTGCCGGGAGCTCGCGACTACACCTACTGGCATCCGGGATTCGCCTGGGCCTACCGTCGCGATTTTCTGGCGCAGATTGGTCTAATGGACCGTCTCGCGCTTGGCTCCGGCGACCACCACATGGCGGCATCGCTGATCGGACGGGTGGACGATACGGTCCATGGGCTGGCTTCCGATTCTGTTAAGCGCTACTGCTTCGAGTGGCAGGAGCGGGTGCAGCAGCTTCTGCGAGCGAAGGGCGATGAGCTTGGCTATGTCGCGGGCCTTATTCGGCATGAGTGGCATGGAAAGTTCCGGGACCGGCGCTACGGCGAACGGTGGCAGATTCTCATCGACAACGATTTCGACCCATACCGAGATCTCTGGCGGGGCGAGGATGGAATGCTGCATCTCACCGACCGCAAGCCGCACCTGCGCGCCGATATCCGCGATTACCTCCGCGCCCGCAACGAAGACAGCATCGACTACGATTCGCGGGAGATCACGGTGTGACGGCATCGGATAGCTGCGACTTTTTTTACCTGCGCCCTACCGGAATGCGGACAGGGCTTTTTTGTCGGCTTATATTAAGGAGAACATGAAAATGGCTAATTTGTGGGTATGGGCGCTGCAGCAGACATTCGGCAGCGCGATCGCGACGAAGCTTTCAGGTGTTGCATCGACGCTGCTCGCGGCAAACCCGTCGATGACGCTTCCCGCCTTTCAGTCGGAGGCGGACGCGGCGCTGAACGGCTTCCTGGCCGTGGAGGTGAAGCAGCTGCCCGGGGGCGAGCAGGCCTTCGCATCGCTGATCTTTTCGCTTGGAGAGTCGTCGGTGGATGCCTGGATCAACGGTGTCGTGGCCGCTGTGTACAACAAAGCGGTATCTGAGATTGCACAGGCGGCGCCGGCCTCTGCGGCATCTGCATAAGGGAGTCATGAGATGAACTACGGAACCTCCTGGGTTAATGATCTGATTTCGGCGGCGGTAGGGATCGGTGTGGGAAGTCTTGGATTACTGGGGACGCTTAAGGCTGGACGGCTCAGCGCGGATGCCATCGATAGCGGAGTCATGGCCAGGAGGCTTTCCGATGTCGAAGCGCGGGCGGATCAAATGAGGGAGACAATCTATCGCAAGGACCGCCGGCTGATCGCCGCGCTGGAAGAAGCTGCCGAGGCTAAATCGGCCGCAGAACGGGCCGAGATTCGCGCTGCCGCCGCGGAGCGAAGGGCCGCAGAACTTGATGCGAGATTCGTGCGATTGGAGGGTGTTTTCGACGAACTTTTGACTCGGACAAGGATGCCTGTTGCGGAACGAGACAGGCTGCGGGCACTCTATCAAAGCGCCGGTTAAGCACCCGATTCTGTAGACTGTAGACGGTGCTTATCAAACAAATACGGCGATAATACTAGCTTTAATCCCGTATATGGTACAGTACGATAGAAAGAATTAAGTGGTAATATTTTCTTTCGACACGAATTGAGATTCTGTGTTGATTGGGACGGTACCACAAACATGTTCGGCGCATCAAGGATGACAAAAGGGCTGCAGTATCTGCTGGCAATAGTGCTGGCGCTGTTTCCTTTTCTGTTTAGAATACGCTATCCGCATCTGGCTTCGACGTTCTCCAGGCCGGAAAGTTATTCGATNNCGTCCCAATCTTCGCCGCTCTCCTCCTGGTTTTCCTCGCCGCGCGCTCAAGTCGCCGTCAGCCCGAGCCAACTGTAAGGTATGTCGAGCGTCCCGCCGCCGCGTCTCTGCCGGTTCCCGAGCCTTCGAGTCAACCTGAGGCCGCCGAGCCGATAAAGTACATTCACCCCGATTTCCCGTCGCAGGTACCGGAGGTCGCCGAGCAGCCGCCGCCGGAACCTGAACCGGCGCTGCAGGCAACGCCCGCCGAGGAGGCGACCCAGCAGGTCGAACTATCGGCGGCCAGGTTGCCTGAAGCGGCAGCCCAAGCAGAAGAAATTGCGGCGGTTTCCGAAACGACAGAGGCGCAGCTAAAACAGGAGCCTTCCCCGGAGTTCGTCCAGCTCCTGAGCCCAGCATCGGAACTTCTGCAGCTTTGTGACAACTCGCCGCATATCTATTGCGTCGTCGATTTCGACGGACATATCGTCGAAGCCAATGAGGCGGCAAAAGAGTTGTACCGTGCGGCCGGGCTGGCAAGACCCCGTGCGAGTTGGTACGACATGATCCATCCGGAGGACCAGCATCGGACTGCGATGGCGGTATCGTCACTTCTCGCCGGCGATTCCAGGATTTCATCCTTCCGCAACAGAATCCGTTCCGACAGAGGCTACCTTTGGATGGATTGGGCCGCGATGTCCAAGCACGATATCCGTCACCTATATGTTGTAGGTCAGGATGTCACAGAGTATCAAAGCGCCTTTCTTGCCCTGAGTGACAGCGAACTGCGTTTCCGAGTTGCATTCAACTCAATCCATGAAGGAATGCTCCTGGTCGACAGTGATGGACTCGTCACACTGGTTAATCGGAGCGCACAAAGCATCCTCGGTATCGATGAGTCGGAAGCAATCGGCCGTCGTATTTTCCCTTCCAGTATACCGCTCCTGCGTGAAGATGGATCGATACTCACTCCAGAAGATCATCCGCTGGCGGCTGCGCTGCGTACCGGCTCTCCGCAGCCGGACATGGTCTTCGGATTTCACACCGAGGAAGGCGATTTGCGCTGGGTGAAGGCCAATGCCGTCCCGCTGTTCCATCAAGGAGAGAGAGAGCCTTATGCGGCGGTGTCGACACTTTCGGATGTGACTGAAAGCCGGGAAATCAACGAGCAGATTCAGACCTATATGATCACTCTCGAGTCGCAAAAGGAGCAACTGGAACACACCAACGCCCGACTGGAAGAAGCAAATCATCAGCTGCAGACTCTGGCGACCACCGACGCGGTCACCGGCCTTCGCAACCACCGGGCCTTTCAAGAACGCCTCGTCGAGGAGATCATGCGCGCGGAACGATATAAGACTCCGCTTTCGCTGATCTTGCTGGATGTCGACCAGTTTAAATCTTACAACGACTCGTTCGGTCATCCTGCCGGGGATGAGGTGCTGCGGCGCCTCGCCGATATACTGCGCGAACATGCCCGTACCCATGACCTGGTCGCGCGCTACGGCGGCGAAGAGTTCATTCTTCTGACGCCGCATACCGACCTCGCCGGCGCAGAAGTCGTCGCCGAACGATGCCGTACAGCAATCGAAAAAGTACCGTGGAGTGTCCGCCCCGTCACCGCAAGCTTCGGTATCGCGACCCTTGGATATGGTATCGAGACCGGCGCCGAACTAATCGCTTGCGCAGATCATGCGCTCTATGCGGCGAAGGCGGGCGGCAGAAACCGGGTAAGCCTCTACACACCGGCCCTCGGAAAGACCGCGCAAAACTAACAGTTTTTTCCAATTTCTGAATGATTCAGGCCCTTTTCAATGTGAAAAGAGGTCTTTTTGTTGTTTGTAGGGTGGAGGAGTTTGCCAATTGAGCCGAACATTTTACCAGATGTTATTTTGGCGGGCAATAAGTTCCCCCCAACGCTAAAGTAGGGTAAATGAATTGGGGTCGTTTATGGCGACAGTCAAGAGTAAGAAAATCAAAAACAGCAGCAAAAGAGCAGAGCCTGCAGAGTCGATCGTATCGGGCGCAGATCCGCAGACTTTGGCTCAAACTGCCGAACACGTGAAATTCCGCGCGCTTGTCGACCATAGCGCCGACTTTATCGCCATGGTCGGAATCGATGGTTTTTTCCAGTACCTGAATCGCAGCGCTCGGCAGATGATCGGCGAGCCGCTGGAAGGTTCAGTCGAGATTCGCGAGTTGGAGCAGGTTCTGACACCGCAGTCGTGGCGCCAATATAAAAAGACTGTGCTTCCCACCATTACTTCGACAGACTTTTGGCACGGAGAACTTGCCTGCTGGAACCTGTTGACGAAACAGGCGACACCGGTAGAATCGACGCTGTTCGTTGTCAGAGACCCGTCAAGCAAAGAGGCAATCTGCTACGCTGTCGTCCTGCGTGATATCACCCAGCGAAAGCAGCTCGACGATCAGATTCGCACGCAGATCGGCATTATCTCGCAGGCGAAGTCCGAAATCGAGACGAAGCACAATGAACTGCTTCAGCTTAACGCAGAACTCGAGAAAGTAAACACCGGGCTTGCGCAACTGGCATCGACCGACAGCCTTACTGGATTGAATAACCGCCATGCCTTCGAGTTGCGGATCGTCGACGAAACTGCGCGATGTTCGAGATTCGGCAATCCCTGTTCGATTTTGCTGCTCGATGTCGATCACTTCAAGCTTTTCAATGATTCCTACGGACACCTGGAAGGCGACCAGGTACTGCGCGAGGTTGCCGCCGTTTTGAAATCTGAAGCGCGAACTGTCGATTTTGTCGCGCGTTACGGCGGGGAAGAGTTTATCTTCATTTTTCCGGAAACCGACGCGGAAGAGGCGATAACCGCAGCAGAGCGAATAAGGTCGTCGGTGGCGAGCCATAAATGGCCGGTTCGCGCCATCACGATCAGCGGCGGTGTCGCAACCTGGAGCACGTCGGCTCCTACCGGATGGCACCTGGTTTCTCTGGCCGATCAAGCGCTTTATGCCAGTAAGTCCGCCGGCAGAAACCGCATTATTCACCAGAAAAATCTGACGACTACGTAATCCTCCATCGTCGTAACGACTAATGCACTGTGCTGCTGCCTGGCAAGTACTGAAAATTGGCTGTATACTAGAGGCATAGTGACGCCGACGTTTTAATAATACTGTCACCTCGGGAAGGATTTTGATGGACCGCTACAACTACAAGGGCAACGACGGACGCGAAACTGTCGCACGCTTTTGTCGCTGCGGACACGCTGCGATCATCGCCGCGCATAGCAGCGGCGACTTAACTGAATTTGAAGAAGAATGGGATAACTCCCACAGCGGTCATGGACACGGACTGGTTGATTTCGACGACTGGCTGGACCTGGTCATGACCCCTCGTGGCGCTGTTGTTGCCACCTAATGCGCGATTCCTGACTGCACACTGGGTATAACCGACTGCATGTGCGGTAGGTTTATGTTGACCAGTGACGCGCGAGCGATCAAGGACCGATTTGCGGTGGAACTGATGTTGTTCGATCCCGGCCCTCGGTATAACATCGCCCCGACCCAGCAAATATCCACGATCATTTTCGATGGCAAGCGAACACTGGACGGGTTCCGGTGGGGCCTCGTACCGCGCTGGGCAAAAGATGTCTCCGTCGGAAGCAAGTTGATCAACGCTCGTGCGGAAACACTGACGGAACGTCCGGCCTTTCGGCCTGCGCTGCAACGCCGCCGCTGCCTTATTCCAGCGGATGGCTTCTACGAATGGCTGAAGAAATCTGACAATCCAGGCCCCCGTCGGTTCGAACTTCCGGAAAAGGGCACGTTCGCGTTCGCCGGACTGTGGGAAAGCTGGTTCGATCCATCCGGGGAGAATCTGCGATCGTGTACAATCATCACCACTGCAGCCAACGACTCTGTACGCGGTGTCCACGACCGAATGCCGGCCATCTTGCGCCCGGCTGATGAATCGTACTGGCTCGACCCCGACAGCAATGTCGCTGACCTTAGTGAACTGTTGCTGCCTAACCCAAGCTTGGTTTTGACGGCAACTCCAGTGACGACGCGCCTGAACTATGCCGGTTACGACGGACCGGAACTGCTCGAATCTGCCTGAACTTCGTTCGAAACATAGAGCGCGCAAAGCATGCCGAAGTAGCTTGGCACTTCATAACTGAGCAGCCGCCCAACCATTCCGGTAGTTTCCAGCGCCCCGGCAAGAACAATCGACTGCCAGATTCCATCCGGCTTCGCATCCTCGATCAGCTTGTCGGAAAACCTGCCCATGCTGCGAAGATCGTTGGTTTCGACGGCTTTTAAAACCAACCGGTCCATTTCTGCGGCCGCAGGGCTAAAACCGTAAGGGCCTAATTCGGAGTGCGTGTGCGACCAGTCGGCGCTGGCGACTACGGCAAGCCGCAATCCACTGTCTCGAGCCGCCTCCGCCGCTGCCCGTCCGAACTTGTAGAGGAGGTCTACCCCGACTGACCGCGAAGGAGCCGCGATTACCACGGACTGCTGTTCAGGCTGCTCGTTCGTCAAGTACCAGAGCGGTATGATTGAGCCCCAGTCGAGGGGGATGGTCGAACCTTCACCGGCGGCAGATCCGAAAATCACTGTCGAGACTGGGACTCCAGCGCTGCCCGCGCGGCTGGCTAACGAAAGAGCGAAGAATTGATGGACCGGAAGGTCGACGCGTATCGTTGTATCGTTTCCAATCAATTCGCCTGATGCGCGTTCAGTGACAGAGACGGTAACCGACGCCTCAACTCTAACCCCGTGCGGCGTCAGCAAAAGGAGCACATCGGGTGCGGCATCGCGAAACGCCTGTCCGATCTGCTCCATAGCGTCATTTGTCTTTTGCGAGCTCGCGCCATAGTCCGTTGAGATTGCGGGAATAACGTCGCCGTGAGGCATTATTGCACCGAAGGCAAGTCCGGGTTTACTGGAGCGGGCGACGTACGATGACGTGGTAACAGTTTCGGAGTCGGTCACTGATTGTCTCGGCCCACTGCCAGATAGTTTTTCCTGGCTTTGTCCAAAGCCTGACGCGCGCGAAGCACCTCGGGATCGTGGTAATCCTGACCATGAAGTTCCACGGTCGATAGCCACTCGTCCTGGGCCTTTGTCAGCGCAGCCTGCGCCCGTTTTCGTGTTTCACGTTCTAACTCTTTAGGCATCGGATCTATTCATCTCATAAGGGCCGTTCAAAGCCATTATACGGCCTTAAAGAGTAAATGACAAACGCCGCGATCTCAGCACGGGTCGGAAGGGCAGCCGACTACCTGTGCGTTACGAGCGCCATAAACTCCTGCCTCGTGCTACGATCGTCGCGAAACGTTCCCATCATATGACTTGTCACCATAGTGGCGTTCTGCTTTTGCACGCCTCGCATCATCATGCACATATGTGCGCCTTCAATAACCACGGCGACTCCTTTCGGGTGCAGCGCATTTTCCAACGCTTCAGCAATTTCTTTTGTGAGACGCTCTTGCACCTGCAGCCTGCGGGAATACATTTCAATGAGCCGCGGGATCTTCGAAAGGCCGATAATTTTGCCGTTCGGAATATATCCGACATGCACGGAGCCGAAGAACGGCAAGAGATGATGTTCGCAGAGCGAGTAGAACTCGGTGCCTTTGACTACGACCATATCGTCATAGGTCTCGCTGAACACCGCATTGTTTAACAGCTCATCAGCATCCTGCGCATAGCCGCGGGTCAAGAATTTGAGCGCCTCGGCGGCTCGATGCGGGGTCTTCAGCAAGCCCTCGCGAGTCGGGTCCTCTCCAACCTCCAAAAGCAAATTGCGGTAATCCACTTCGATTCGAGGCACCAATGCTTTTTCGTCCGACGTCAACCTGTCACCGAATTCGTCTACCTTTTCCGTTTCCTTGCCGTTCCCGATCCCTCCAAGACGCGTTGATTTCAAATCAATAAGTGACAATATCATTTCCTTCTAAGGGCCGTTCACCCACGGTATTCGAACGAGTTCCTCGCTGTTTCGCTCACTACTACACTGTGTAAGCGCGTGCCGCCCGAGGTCGGCAGCCGACGAGCTAGTTTTTGCCAGATAACGACCGCCAGCATCTCCGACGTCGGGTTGATCGTTGCAAATTCTGGGGTATCGAGATTGAGATGCTTATGATCAAAAGGCATCAATACTTCTTCTTCCACAATCTTGTCCAGTTCATCAAGAGGGAAGATCATTCCGGTCTTGCTGTCTGGATCGCCCGCAACGCTGACCGAAACGGTGTAGTTGTGCCCGTGGCCGTTCGGGTTATTGCATTTTCCGAAGATCTCGCGATTTTCATCATCGCTTAGATGCAGGCTGTGGAGGCGATGGGAAGCTGAAAAATCATACGAACGAGTCAGGCTTGCGGTCATGGCTCCATCGCTTTCCTTGTAAAGTTCCGTCCAGAGGGTGTCCATCTCCCAGAGTTTCGTCTTGGTCAGATTCGCTCCGGACGGAAGGGAATTCGCTAAAGCTTCCCAGATGAACAGTGCGATATTTTCAAGCGCCGGCGCGTTCCGTCGAAAGTAGGAAACTTCCTCATTGAGATAGCGTCCGTCCAGTACATCGATAACCCACCGTTTAAGCGCGCGGTTTACATCTGTGATGTTGACCACCATTCCGGTATTTAGATCGACATCACCGGAGACGGTAACTTCAACCAGATAGTTGTGCCCGTGAGGTTTCCGCGCAGCCCATACCCCAAATGCTCGGCGATTTTCGTCTTCCGAGTGTTCCGCCAGCCAGTAATTGTGCGCCGCCGAAAACGAAGCCCGCCGCATCAAATTCACAATCATTCAAAAGTCCCTAACAAACCACGATTAACCCGGGTTCCCTGGTCCAAGTCCTGAACTCACCAGGTGCCGGCCTTCGCGGCTGATTGTCCGGCTGTGTGGCCGGTGCTCCAGGCGGCCTGAAGATTATAACCTCCAACTGGGCCGGCGATGTCGAGAATCTCGCCGCAGAGGTACAGGCCGGGGACGATCTTAGCCTGCATTGTCTGTGGGTCGACTTCCTCCAGACTGATGCCTCCGGCGACCACTTCTCCGCGCTCCATTTGCACGTTCGATGGTTCCCCGAGGGGCCATTCCTTGAGAAGTCCGACAATTTTAGTCAATGCTTTCGCTGTCAGATACTGCACACGCTGTTCCGGGTCTGTCTGACTGAGTTCG
>PLAD01000383.1 GCA_003134215.1 Armatimonadota bacterium | reverse complement strand
CAGGAAGCCGGCGGTCGTGTAGTAGTAGTTGGTGGAGTTGCCCTTGCCGTCCATAACGGAGGTCGCCTGATAGCGTGCATTGTAGCTGTAGGTTGACGACTCGCCATTACCGATACGAGTTATCAGTTCGCCCTCGGGGCCGTAAATATATTGTGTCTGTCGATAAGCTGCAGCGTTTTCTCCGGTTGTAACCGCCAATGTCAGCGGACCGCCCGGATATCCGTAGGTGTTTGTTGTCGCCGTATTGTAAGTGCCGCCCTGCCCTGTCGCCGGATATGTGGTCACAAGCGGCTGGTTCGCGATGTTGAACGTCTGCGTTATCTCGTTGCCCGCCGCATCGGTACTTGAAAGGAGATTTCCTTGTGAGTCGTAACGATAGTGGGTTACGTGGCTCAGCGGATCGGTCGTGGTTAACGGCTGCCCCACCTGCGCATTTTGCGCATAAGAACCGTCTGCGGTGTAGTTGTATGTCGTCGTCTCGGTCGTCGCGGCGTTGTTGCCAGGCCGCGTCACCGTCAGGAGATTGCCCAGGCCATGCGACCCCTGACTGGTCGTGTCGTATGTATAGGAAGTCGTCACTGTAGACGAGCTTCCAATCGTGCCCGGCACCGGTGATGTCACCGACTTCAGCAATCCGTTCGGTTCGAAGTAGCTATAGGTCGTGGGCGACTTTGTTCCGACAACTACTTCGGCCAGTTCACCTAACGCGAAGTTCGAATAGATCACTGTATTTGTCGTCAAAGTACCCCTTGCCGATGTCGCTGTGAGTATATTGCCGAAAGCATCATACGTGAACTTCGACGTGTGCGAATTTCCGTCGGTAATCGATGACGGCTTGTATGGATCGTTCGGGTCGCTATAGGTGTACGAGTACTGCGGATAGTTGACACCAAGGTTCATCGCTGTCTCGAACAGGGATTTAGATTGAGGGGCTAAAATTATGCCCGCCACAGCATTGACGCCCGGTTCGTATCTCGCGGTTTCATCCATGCTGCTGTCAAAGCCGACCGTGTACTGATACTGCATTGAAGCGGCGGAGTTGTAATACTGAACCATCGTATAGCTGCCGTTGCTCGCAGCCTGTCCGCTTGCGTTAACCGGCGTGTAAACACGGTCGTTGCCATTCGCATCCGTTTCCCTGGCGACCGCAGCCGTGCTCGTGTTATAGGTTACTGTAGAAGTGGCAGTGCCGGCGCCGGTCGGTGACGGAACAGTGGTGCTGGTCAGATATGGAACTTGTTCGACGCCTTCACCATTGGTGTAGAGCGAGTAACCGTGCACCCACCGGTCGGGAATTGTCATGGAATGCGTCGCAACGATCTGCGAGATATGGTTGACCTGTCGGTAATACTGGGTGTAACCTTGGGGCACATTCTTGGTCGGATAGTAACCGCTGTGGTAGTAGACGCTTCGGTTGTAAGGGTCCGACACGGAGACGATGTTGCCGGTACCGTCATTTGCACGAGCGATGGTCAGCAATGCTGTTCCCTTTGCATTGGTGATGCTGCTCAACAGCGGCCAGCCGTAACTGTCGACGGACTGAGAATAGTTGAACGTGTCCGCGCTGCCGTTTCTATCTACCAGTTGAGCGAGCAGGAAGCACTGAGGAGCTGCAACATAGCCAGTGGTGATCCACTTTGTTCGATCAGCGAATGTGATTGTGAAGTAACCGTAAGGAAGCGCGGCGCTGTAGTTCCACTGCACCAACATGTCGGCGCCGGGCTCCGACGTGCATTGGACTGCCGGCAGTGCGGCTGTGGGAACAGTCGTCGCACTAAAGGACGAACGGGCGCCGTTCGGGAAGAACACATATTTGGTTCCGATCTGCCCAGGCTCCGTATCGTAAACACCGACGTTATAAGGCTGCGACCATCCTTGCCCGAAGTCGTTAAATTCGTAAGCACCTTCGACAGCCGACCTCAGGCTTTCGTAGATCCGCGACCATTTAATAGACGGGCCGTATGGATTGTAGACGGTGATGTCGGACGGCGGGGTGTATTCCAACTCTCCAGTCGCAAGGTTCACCGGGTCGCCGGCTGTCGGGCCGGTTTCCGCCCCACCGTCGCAGCCTCCGTCCATAGGGCAATCCACCCACGGCTGGCAGTGGGTGGCATCTTCTTTCAGGCCGCAGACAGTGCTGTTGTTCTCATTATAGTTCGCAATTACATGCAGGGAAAGGGCGAGAAGCTGTGCATCCGGAAGCAAATTGTGCAGGTTGAGCGAAGCGACATCCATCGATCGGCCGCTCGTGCGGCCGCGCTGCATAGCTTCAATGATATTCAGTTTGTCATCCCATGCCGAACCTGGAACTGTAGCGACAGCGAAGCGAGATGCTTCGATAAGACGCCACTGGCTCCATGTGAGGTGAACCGCTCCGCCCGGCCACGCGCCGCAGTCGGAACAAAGGTATGTCACCCCTGACTTGTCGGTCTTGGTAACCGCAACAAAATGGTCATGTTCGACATAAGCGACCAGCGGCTTCGGCAGCATCATCAGACCTTGATCGTCGACATTTACCGGCCGGAGCGTAACACCGAGTTTGGGAGCGCCGACGACGAGGTCTCCAAGAGAACTTCCTTCGCCGGTGACGCGGCATGCGGACATTACCCGCTGCTCGTCAAACGGCAGATTAAGCGAACGAAGGCAAGCTGCGAGTGCGGCGACACCGCACTTCGGATCGAGTTTCGGCGGCTCTGGGATTCCCTTCTCAGCGCGATAGGCATGGTATCCAGCGCATGCGACGCCGTGGCGCCACCACATGGAGCAGACCTTTCGGTCGATGCCGGGCTCGGGCGTTTTCGCGGTCAGCAGGCTGTAGAATGCATCGCGCGCGTCGACATAGGCGCCTGAGTAGAACAGGGCAAGCGCACTGTCATATTTGGCATGACCCGCCAAGTCCGCCGCTCTGCTGGAGCTCGCGGCCGGAAGTGAAGAAGCGAGACGGCAAACATCGTTAAAGTGATCAATCGCCGACTCAGGCTGTTGATCGTGGGCAAGTTGGTATTCACCAAGCCACAGCATCTCCTGCGCGGAGTCGACAACTCCCTTCCGTCCAAGGTGGAGATCCACTTTCCAAGCATTCGCTTCTATCGGTGTGACCGGGCGAAGCAGATGCCCCACTTCATTAATCAAAGAGGCTCGCTGTGTTGTCGGAACACTGGTGTCGCCCCGAATATCCCAGGTCTTCCTGACAACTTGTTCGGTCGATTGGTTCGAGCCCTCGGGAAGAATTTGCAGCAGTACCGGTACACTTTCGGTCTTACCGCCGGACGTTCCCGTGATGGTCAAGGTGTAGACGCCTTGCGCTGCGCTTGCCGACGCATAGATGTCCAGGTAGCTTCCACTGGCATCGGCGACGGCCGGATCGAAGACCGCTGTCACGTTCGCCGGCAATCCGGTCACAGTCAACGCGACGGTATTGGTCGTGTCGTAGAGGTTAACGCCGATGCTGACTGTATTCTCAGTGTTTGCAGCAATCGCAATAACATTCGGCGTTGGGACAATTAAGAATCCGGCCGTGGATGTGTTAGGCGGTGTCGCCGAAACCTCATTAGACTTCGCACCAGTTCCATAACCGTTGGCGGCAGCCACCTTGTAGTAGTACGTGGTGTAGTTCGAAACATTCGTATCGGTATAGGTGGTCAGAGCGCCCGACGAGACTCCGATACCCTGAACAAGCGGTAGCTCGGCGCCGCCGGCAGTCGATCTATAGAGCGCATAAGAGTTCGCCCCGACTATGTTGGTCCAGCTTAATGAAACGCTGCCGTCACCGGCAGCGGCCGCAAGCGCCGGCGCGGGAAGCGGACTGCCTCCAGCCGCACCCGGCGTGACTGTCACATAGTTGCTGGCGGGACTTGATCCAATGACGTTATAGCTGCCGGCGAAGTACGTGCAGGGCACTCCGTTGGTAACGGAAGTGTCAGTGTAAGTGTTGGCAATGCCAGTGTAGATGACCGAGAAGATATTGTTTTGGTCGATCTTGAATACCCGGTAACCCACAGCGCCGAGAATGGTGTTCCAGTTTAAGGTGACGCTGCCGGAGCCCGGAGTCGCAGTAAGTGTGGCAGCAGGGAGCTGGTTACCATACTGCTCAGCACTTGTCTCGGCGGAAGGAACACTTTGGCCGTAGTTGTTGATGGCAGTTACATAGTAATAGTATGTTTGGTTGCCGGACACCGATCCGTCGTACCAGTAGTCATGACCTCCGGCGTAAGGAGCGGAGTAGCCGCCGGTCGCAATAGGCGTCGGGCTTTCCGCACCGGCTGATGTGCCGCGATAGATATAGTAATTGGTCGCTCCTGGAACCGTATTCCAGGCAACGCCAATTTCGTTGCTGTACGGAAAGGCTTCTACTCCAACCGGAGGGGAGAGCAGCGTACCGTTTGTAGAAATCGTTACGACATTACTTGAGCCGGACACTCCATAAGTGTTTGCCGCCATAACGTAGTACGAGTAGCTGATACCCGACTGGACCGCTGTGTCGGTGTAGGTCAACGTGGTTGAACTTGTAAGAACGGTGTACTGACCCGTTCCAATTGCTTTGAGCAAGAAATACTTCGTTGCGCCAGGCGATGACGACCATGTCAGGTTTATTGCGGACGTCGTGGTTGTCGCAGAGAGCGACGAAGGCGCAATTGACGGGCCGCCAAGTTCGCCGGTGGTTTCCATCGACTTGGCGCTCTCGCCAAGAGGACTGACGGCGGTAACTTCATAGTAGTAAACAACCCCAAGAACCGCAGTTGTATCTTGAAAACTGAAGCTGCTGACCCCTCCACTTTGGGCAACTACTCCTGCCGCAATGGGCGCATTTCCTTCGCCGCCCGATGTCGTGCTTCTATAGACGTTGTAACTGGTCGCAGCGGGAACTCCCTGCCAGATTACATAGAGCGTGTTCCCATGCTGGACATCGACGTAGACGTTCGTTGGAGCACCGGGGGCAGTTCCACCTGCGAACAGCGCGACGACATTGCTATCGTTGCCCTGCCCGTTCGTGTTAACAGCGCAAACGATATAGCCATATGACGCGCCGCTAGTCACAGCCGTATCTGTGTAGCTCGTACCGCTGACGAACTGGTAGAATGAATAGTTGCCTGTGTTGTTGACACTGCGGAACAACTCATAGGATGCGGCGCCAGGCACCGAGCTCCAGTTCAAGATAATTTGGCCGCTCCCAGTCGTCCCCGTCAACGTCGGCGCGAGCATTCGGCTAAGATCGGGTGTCGCGCTCGCCTCGTTGGACTTCGCGCTTTCGCCCGCAGCACTGGTTGCCGTCACGTAGTAGTAGTACGTCGTTCCGGCGCTTACGCTACCGTCAGTGAAATACGCGAGTTGACCATTATTGCTTGTCGACGAATATCCGACATTGTAGGGCGTGGATGCCTCTCCCCCTGCCGATGTACCGCGATAGATATTGTAGTTGGATGCACCCGGCACCGGATCCCAGTCCAGAACCAGATAGTTGCTTTGAGCGAAGATATAGAGACCGAACGGCGCCGGCGGTAGAACGCTTCCCGCGGTGACGGTCGCGACGTTACTGCCAGGGCTCTGACCGCCTGTTCCAACTGCTGTGACATAGTAACTGTACTGTACGCCTGACAAAAGAGGAGTATCAGTGTACGTCGTACTTGTCGTGGCCGCGAGATAGTTGTATCCGCTGCCGGCGAGACTGCGGTAAATATTGTAACTTGTCGCTCCGCTCGGAACCGACCAGCTTAATGTTGCGGTCGTTCCAGAGACAGCAGCCTTTAAATTCGGAGCGGAAGTAACGATGCCCGCGTCAATAGCGCTCGTCTCGTTCGACTTTGCGCTCTCCCCATAACTGTCTATTGCCGTCACCTTGTAGTAGTAGCGCAAGCCAGGTACGACATTTGGATCATCGTAGGACAGACTGGTATCGGACACAGCAATTGGCAGCGATGCTTCCTGACCCGACGACGATCCCCGATATATGTTGTACGAAGTCGCTCCGGGCGATCCGTTCCAGGTCAGGTAGATGTTCGCATTCGAGTCGTTGGCAGCCGTTAGTCCGGTCGGTGCAGCAAGAGCAGAACCGCCGGGAACAACCGTGACGACATTACTGCTTGCTCCGAGCCCCTGGGCGTTCAGCGGCGCCACATAATATGAAACACTAACGCCGTTGCTGACTGCAGAATCGCTGTAAGAAGATGCTGTAGTATTAGTCAGGCTCAAATATCCCTGACCAGCAATGTTGCGATAGAGTTGATAAGATGTCGCGCCGCTGATACCTGTCCAGGAGAGAGTTACTTTGCCGGTGGAACCAGCACCAATGAGAATGGGCGCCGTCAAAGTCGTCCCGCCCGGAACCGCAGTAACTTCCGCTGTCTTCGCTGACTCTCCAACGGAATTGACCGCCGTAATCTTGTAGTAGTACTCGGTGCCCGATGTCACACTGCTGTCATTGTAGTAGTAGAACGCGTTCGTGGGGCTTCCTACATTGGTCACATACGGGGTAGTTCCTTCACCGCCGGTCGTTGTTGAGCGGTAGACATTGTACGACGTGATACCAGGAACTGGATTCCATAGAAGCTGGATATTACTGGTCGAAGTTGGATATGCCGCGAGACCAGCAGGAGCCGGCGGAACCACCCCACCGATCAAAACGGTGACCGCGTTGCTTCCGGTGCCGTAGCCGTTTGCCGAAACTGCAAAGACCTGATAAGTGTAAGTTAGACCGTTTGTCGGAGTCGAATCGGTAGCGGAAGTCGTTGTGGAAGTTGCTATCAGCGTCGAATAGTCGATGTTCGTCCCGACAGCACGGAATATCGCGTAGCTCGTCGCGCCGGTAACAGCGCTCCAGCTCAACTTCCCTTGCCCCGAAGCGGTAGATACGGTCAGTGTAGGAGCGGAAAGGACGGTGCTTCCCGGTGTCGCACTCGCCTCTGCGGACTTCGCGCTTTCGCCGGAGGTGCTGACTGCAGTCACTTCAAAGTAGTATTTCGTGCCGGTAGTTAAGTTCGACACGTAGTATGTGCTGTAGTAGACCGGGGCTCCGACCCCGGTAACCAGTGGGACGGTACCTTCGCCGCCGGAAGTTTTTGCGATGTAGACGTTATACGACGACGCGCCGACGACGGGATTCCAATAAAGGTAGACGCTGCCGGAAGAAGGATAAGCGATTAAACCGGACGGTGCGGCGAGCTTTGTCTCTCCGACGGTCGCAGTTACCGTATTACTATTAGTAGCGCTGCCGGTCAGTGCGCTATTTGCAAAGACATAGTACGAATAGTTGATGCCGGGCGCCGCGCTTGAATCAGTGTATGTAATCGCGGTTGTGTCGACGAGCGTTGAATAGTAACCTGTCGCATCCTGGCGCCGGAGCGTGTACGACGTCGCTCCAGTCACTGCGCCCCAGTTCAGAACGATGCTGGATGTGCCGGAAGCGGCGGTCAAGATAGGTGCGGCAAGCGTGGTCCCGCCGGCTGTAGTCGACGCCTCGGACGAGAGAATCGACTCACCGTAGTTGTCGACTGCCGTGACTTTATAGTAGTAGACCGTCCCAGAAACTGTTGAGCTGTCCGTAAAATAGTAGGCTTCCGGTCCGTTGTAGGTGCTGGTGATATTAACACCGACAGGAACAGAGGATTCGCCGCCTGTAGCAGTGCCGCGATATACGTTGTACGACGTTGCTCCGTTGACGGCATTCCAAACTACTGTCACTGCGGGGGACGTGCTGTAAGCAAAAATCCCGGTTGGCGCTGGAAGCGCTGCCGATGTGGGAACGATAGAGACCGTGTTACTCGGGCCGCTGGAGCCTGATGCGCTGTTCGCGACCACGTAGTAATATTCGTCCAACCCCGCAGTCAACGGCGTATCCTTATAAGTAACTGCAGTCGTCTGAGTTAGCTCGACAAAGCTAGATGTCCCGCCGATACTGCGGTAGATACTGTACGAAGTCGCTCCGGTAACCGTTGACCAGGAGAGAGTTGCCGCTGTCGACGTTGTCGATGCGACGATCAGGTTCGGGACGGTGAGGGCAGTTGCGCCCGGTGTGCCGCTGGCTTCGTTGGACGGCGCGGACAATCCTCCTGCGCTCAGCGACGATACCGTGAAATAATAGGTCGTAGTGGACGTTAAACCGCCAATGACTGTGTTAGGGCTGGTCAGGCCGACCGAAACGGGAACGGTGCTTTCGCCGCCTGCAGTAGTGCCTTCGTATACGTTGTAGGAGGAAGCGCCGGGCACTGCATTCCAGGTCAGCGAGAGCGCTGTGGAAGCATAATGGCCGACTTGCAAGCCGGTTGGCGCCGGGGGAGCCGGTTGTCCGTAAGTGACTGTCACCTGATTGCTGTCTGAGCTTTGNNAGTAATAGATGTAGCCGACTCCATCGGTCACCGTCGAGTCCGAATAAGACGCGGCAGTGGTGTTTGCAAGCCAGATGAATCCCTGGCCGTTCGCCTCGCGATAGACATCGTATGAAGTCGCTGCCGACGTCGTCTGCCAGTTAAGTGAAATGGCGGTCGCAGTTGCCGAGGCGGTCAGATCGGTCGGGGCAGCAGGGATATCTGCAACTATGTCGGTAATTCCCGCTTCGTTGGATTTCCCGCTCTCACCGTTACCGCTTACCGCAGTTACTTTGTAATAGTAGGCGCTGCCGGAAGCAACAGTGCTGTCTACATAGTTGGGCGAGGGATACGAACCGGTGCTGGAGTTAACATTTACCGCAATCGGAATCGCGGCCTCGGCGCCGGACGCACTCCCTCGGTACACGTTATATCCAGATGCACCGGTGACAGCGTTCCAGGTCAGCGTGACTCCGCCGCTGAGAGAAGCCTCCAAGCCCGAAGGCGATGGAAGCAACGCTCCACCTATCGCGAGAGTTACCGCGTTACTGACAGCGCTGTTATCCCCCGCATTATGCTCACCGACATTGTAATCGACATAGTACGTGTAGGAAACACCCAGGGTGACAGCCGTATCGGTGTAAGTCGTCGTGGTCGAACTTGCATAATTTACGTAATTGTTTGTTCCGGCGACAGCGCGAAAAATGTCGTAACTGGTCGCGCCGGTAACGGCTGACCAGTTGAGAACTACCTTTGCCGGGCTCGTTGAGGCAGTGCCGACAAGTGTCGGGGGCGCCGCAGTGGCTGCGTTGAGCAAGCCGCTTGCTTCGGTCGAGTGGCCGCTTTCTCCAACGGAGTTAGTGGCTGTGACAAAGTAGTAGTAGGTCTTGCCTGCGACGACATTCGAGTCGTTGAAGTAAATGTTGTAGCCATTATTACTGCTCCCCGAAGCGCCAACTGCATAGGGAACTGAACCTTCACCACCGGACGATGTCCCGCGATAGATGTTGTAACCGGCATTGGGAACGTAGTTCCAGCAGACAGTCAACTGCGTGCCGCTGGTGACGATGTGCGTACCAGTCGGCGCAGGAAGCACTACTTCGCCGGGCGTCACGCTGACGACGCTACTGCTCGCACCGACACCGGTGGTGTTGACTGCCGTTACGTAATAGTTGTATGTGGCGCCATTTGACAGGGCGTTATCGGTAAATGACGTACTGGAGCCGTTGAACTGGTACGCGACATAGGTGCCATTGCCGCTGCCGACGGAGCGGT
The DNA here is from genome assembly GCA_003134215.1 of Armatimonadota bacterium. GTDB lineage: Bacteria > Armatimonadota > Armatimonadia > Armatimonadales > Capsulimonadaceae > BOG-944. The sequence continues at coordinate 12,416 of PLAD01000383.1, read as the reverse complement.
AGATTTCGTAGGAAGTTGCACCGGTTACTGCTGTCCAGTTGAGAGCAACCTGATCATTGCCGGGAGCGCCGCGAAGGAGGGGGGCAGGCAATGCAGTAGAACCAGGATCCGCGCTAGCCTCATTGGAATACCCGGATGCCCCGCTAAGACCGTTTGCGATCACCTTATAGTAGTACGTTGTGCCGTTTGTAAGCGCGCTGTCGGTGTAATACCACACTAAGCCGTTTGAATTCGACGTCACATTGGTCGCAATTGGAGTTGCAGATTCACCATTGGCCGCGGTGCCGCGATAGATATTGTAGGATGTCGCATTGACTGCGGCCTGCCAGTAAAGAGTAACGGAGGATGAGCCGGCTACAGCCCTCAGGAAAACTGGAACAGAACTGTATTGAGCTTGTGCCGGACAGATCGAGGCAAAAAGACCGATAAATATCGCGGTCGCGAAGATTTCGCCTCGACCACAGCGTCGGCGAAAAAACTGCAAGCAGTACCGTAACAAACGTTCCATGTCAATTACCCCATGTCTGATATTCAGCGGACCATCCCGCCGAACCGTGCCTGCTGTCTCAAGAGCATTAGCGAAAGCTGCTTCCTTCTTACACCTTGCTTTCAGGTTGCAATTATCGCTATTAAACTGCTGTTACTAAAAAATTCACGCCACTTACCGTGCGCGACTGCGCGCCACAAGGTCATGTGTCTGCACAATTCGTGCCAATACCCGGTAGTTCTTCCACCTAGCAACCATGCCGGTCAGATTGACGTCAAAAGAGAAGTTGGCTGCTCTGATATCTCTATGGTCAGTCCGTACGCCGACGACAAATAACTGAAGTATTATGTCACCGATAATCTGCTTTTGAACTGACTCGATCGAGACATTTCGACCGGATCTCAGTTGCTGTAGTACCGGACCGAGAATTACATTAAGCCAAAAAAAAGAACGAGGGCTCATCCCATAAGCCAACGGCGCGGTAGGATGTGCCCTCTTTTTATGCGGTCAAGCAGTTTTAGCTAGCTTTTGCGGGGGTAGCTTCCAGGCTGATATCGACGGTGGCGTCCTGGCCAATGGCGAAGGAGCCGTCGGAGATTGTGTCGTTGCCGCCGACTCCGTAGTCGACACGGTTGACCGTCGTGTGCAGGACCACGCCGATTCGGCTCTGGCCCATCGCAAGGATGGGACCGGCAATCTGGAACGGAATGGAGACCAATTTGGTAACTCCGTGAATGGTCAAGTTGCCAAGCGCGTGATAACCGCCCGTCACCTTGACAATCTTGGTGCTCTGGAAGGTGATGGTCGGGTAGGTTGCGGCATCAAAGTACTTATCACTCTTCAGATCGGTGTCGCGATACGGCATATTCGTATTGACGCTGGCGACCTGAATTGTGAACTGCACAGAAGACTTCGATAGATCGGAGGGGTCGGCAACGATCGTTCCAGCAACAGTGTCGAAACGGCCGTTGACTTCGCTGATTCCGAGATGGCTGATCGTAAAGTTGACGCTTGTATGTGCTGGGTCGACTGTCCATGTCCCGGCAAGCGGCGCTGGCGCCGTTGGAGCCTGAGCGTGAGCTTGAGTAACAGGAATCAGTAGTATGGCGCCGAAAGCGGCTGCCGCGGCGAACAGGGTCGTAAATGTCTTGCTTTGCATAATCTTAATCCTTCGTGTCTTCAGTGATTTAACTTCGAACTTGCTTCGCAACGCTACGTGAGCTGTCCGTCCAGCGGTTGCAATATAACCATTATGCAGACTTTACTTTATTTTGTCAAGCGCATAATAAATATTATCGCTCTATTATTTAGAGAACATAATTTTGTGGTAAAATAGTGTATGACTATAGAGATCGCTGCCGATGATACCGAGCCGACAGCTCCCTGCAATTTTCGACTTGCATTCATCCGGGGCGCACTGCTGCTGCAAGAAAAGTGGGTCTTGATGATCGTATTCGATCTTATGGAAGGCCCGCGCAGTTTTAGTCAGTTGATGCGCAAGGGCAGTATCAACACGACCACGCTGACACAGCGGCTCAACCTCCTCGAAAAGGCAAAAGTGCTGGTCAAGACCGTCCATTCCACAATGCCTCCGCGTACCAGTTACGAGCTGACCGATTCCGGCAGAGAACTAATCACGGTTGTTCAGGCGATCCGGGCGTGGAGCGAAAAGAATTTGCCCGATCTGAGCGCATCGGAACTCTGCGACGTGGAATCTGTTTGCCCTGGTGCTGACTAGACCTTTTTAGACGCTGGACATATCTGATGCTGAAAGAGGGTATGTCAACAGCATGAAAACAATTACGTTGGAAGAGCATTTCACTACGGCGATGTATGTGGAAGCTACCGCGGGAATAGCGTTCGGTGGACAGCCGAACAGTTACACACTCAATATTCAGCGGAAACAAGCCGATCTCGGCGAAGGCCGCATAGCCGATATGGACGATGCGGAGATAGACTTACAGGTCCTCTCCCTTTCGGGAATCCTGCTTGACGCTCTCGATGCCGACACTGCGGGGCAGGTGGTTCATGATGCAAACGATCACGCCGCCCATGCGGTTCGCGCCTACCCGGACCGATTTGCTGCGTTCGCATCGCTTAGTCTTAAACAACCGAACGATGCTGCCGAAGAGCTAAAGCGCTGTGTTAACGAGTTTGGCTTCAAGGGCGCGATTGTCAACGGTCTCACCGACGGCCTCTTTCTTGACGACGAACGGTTCTTTCCGGTGCTGCGGACTGCGCAGGAGCTAGGCGTCCCGATCTACCTTCACCCGGCGCCGCCGCCAAAAACGGTTCGCGACAGCTATTTCAGTGGGCTCAGCAGCGGCTACGGCCAACTGCTTTCGATCGCCGGTTGGGGATGGCATGTGGAAACGGGGCTGCATGCTCTGCGGTTAATCGTTTCCGGTGTGTTCGAAAAGCTCCCCGACCTGCAGATTATCATTGGGCATATGGGTGAGAACCTGCCTTTTTCTATCGCCCGCGCCGACAGTGTCTTGTCTCACGCGGTACGACCTCTAACAAAACCAGCGATCGAAACTTTCCAGACGAATTTTCATATTACAACCAGTGGGTATTTCACGCTACCGCCGTTTGAATGTGCAAAAGAAGTCATTGGCCTCGACAGAATCTTGTTTTCGGTCGACTATCCGTACAGCACGAACGCTCAGGGTCGAACTTTCCTTAATTCGCTGCCGATCACGGATGAAGAACGCAGCGCTGTGGCCGGCGAAAACGCGAAGAAGCTTCTCAAACTATAATAGTTGGGCCTCCAGTGCCGCCGTGGGAAGGATTTCGCGCCATAAAACGGGTACTGATTGATTAATCTTTAGAAGCTGGAGAGTCAATCAGTAAATGGCCAACGAAAACGAACTGACCGTGACGGTCGCCCACGATTACATCTGTGCCTGGTGCTGGGTCGGCTTCTTTCAGGCAAAGCGCCTGGCGGCTGAATTCCCCAAAATATCACTGAACTGGAAGGGATATGAACTTCTTCCCGAGGGCCGCTTTGAAGCACCGGTATTTACGCCGCGAGAACCTGACCCGCTTCGCCAGCTCAGCCGCTTTGAACTCTTTGCACAGACCGAAAGTGTTCCGTTCAACCCTCATCGCCCGATCGGGTTTGTATTCTCGCACAACGCCTTAGAGGGTGCGGAATACGCGAAGGCGCAGGGAAAGCTTGAGTTCGAGGCCTATAACGAAGGAGTGTATCGTGCGTATTGGGAGCAGAGCAAGGATATTTCAGATATCGATGTTCTGGCCAATATCGCGGGAGACGCCCGGCTAAACCGCGACGATTTCATTTCCGCGATCCACGAGAAGCGCTTCAACCATCTGATCACGCCTTTTGACGACGAAGCATATGCGGTCGATGTCACGCATGTGCCGACATTTTGGTTCCGTGGAGAGAGAGTCGCTGAAGCTCCATATGCCATAATCAAAAATCTCACCGAACGCTATTTAACCTGGTATGACAGGTAGATGCGCCGGCCTTTTTTCAGCGAAGAAGTTGAGGATACCCAGTGAAGTTTATCTGCTACAAAGAATTCGACGACCCCGAAGAGCCGATCCACCCAGGCATTGTCTACCGTAACAAGGTCCTGCCGCTCGCCCGTGTTCTGGCGGTCGCAGAGGCGATCCATCCCAAGGGACTCACTGTCCCTGACAGCCTCTTCGAAGTGATCGGATTACTGTCCACCTACGCAGCAGCAGTAAAGGAACTTGAACGCGAGAGCAAGGTGCTGCCGCTTATCTGGCAGGAAGTCGGTGTGACGCTGGCGGCTCCCCTCCCCCGGCCAAACCGGATATTTGGAATTGGCCGCAACTATACCGAACACGCTAAAGAGACTGGTCACACTGTCGAAGGGGAACCGACTGTCTTCCTCAAAGCTTCGACTTCAGTAATCGCCAGCGGCCAGAACATCGTCTACCCGGCATTCGCCGAGCAGGTAGATTTCGAGGGTGAACTAGCTGTGGTCATCGGACTTGCCGGCAGTAATATCTCGGAGGCGGATGCTTACCGTCACGTAGCGGGCTACACCCTGCTTAATGATGTCACCGAGCGCATTATGCAGCGGCGCGACCAGGCCAAAAGCCTGCCCTGGTTCAGGTCTAAGTCGATCGATACTTTCGGTCCGATGGGTCCGGCGCTGATTACCGCCGATGAGATCAAGGACCCGCATAATCTGGAGATTGTCACCGAAGTTAACGGAGATGTTAAACAGAAGGCATCCACCGGCGAGATGGTGTTCAAAATTCCGCAAATCATCTCTTATCTTTCGAAGCTTTTCGCACTGGAGCCCGGCGACGTTATCGCTACCGGGACACCGTCAGGCATAGGCCCTCTCAAGCCGGGCGACACAGTCACGATCACAATCCCCGAAATCGGCACCTTGAGCAACCAGGTTATTGCTGCAGTGGAGGCAACGGAACTGTGATCGCTGCGCCGACTACCGACTATAAGAAGCTAGCGAACTTTGTCACAAACACCGATCGTGACGTATTCGCTCTCAAGAACCTTCCCGAAGAAGTCGTCGCGTTTCTCTTCGCGAGGTACTCCCGCAGTACTCTTTCGCTGCGCGACGATTTGCTCGGAATGCTTCAGGACGAGCACCTCGACAGCCTCGTCAATAGTTCAACTGTAGCGGCCGAAGACGAAGCCCTCTCTGGCATTCAGGATCGGGCTAGAACTTTCGCCGAAAAGTATGTGGTCGGATACGGGCATGCCTCGGTCGCCGAACACGCCGTCGTCAAGATCGCGCTGGAGAATGTCTCTATACTGTCATCTAAGTTGGTGGAAGACTGCCGCCTGGCATCGTATACAGAAAAAAGCACGCGCTATGTCGAGTTTGACCCGTCGAAAGCCTACTATCCCGCAGCGGTAGTCGATTCCGCAGCAGGCAGCGCATACACAAACGCTGTCAGGTCACTGATGGAGGCTTATTCCGGTTGGATGCCGCTTTTTGTCGAAGAGATAAAGCGTCGAACTCCGAGAACGGAAAAACAAACCGAGCGTGGTTATAACGCCGCCTGCAAATCGACTGCGTGCGATATTTTGCGATATTTGCTTCCGACGGCGACTCATACCAATATTGGACTCACCGTGAACGCAAGATCACTCGAAGGAATGATCACCAAGCTGCTCTCTCAGCCTCTCGAAGAGGGTAAGGCGCTCGGCGAGTCGATTAAGAGGGAAGCGACTCCGCTGGTGCCGACCCTCCTTAAATACGCTGACCGCAGTGCCTATCGCGCGGAAATGGCTTCTGCGGCGCCTCCTGCAAGTTGTTCGATGAGGTCGGAGAACAGCGCGGCGCTCATCGGAGCTTACCTTACTGAGGACGAGGCGCTCAAGCTGATCGCACTTCCAGCCGAGCTGGACGACTTCGATCCGCTTAAATCGCTTTCTCAACGTGGAAAATTCGATGTGCCGCCGCGTGAGTTCGAACGCGTCTCGCTTACACTCGATCTAACGATGGATTACGGAGCATTTCGAGACATACAACGGCACCGACTGGCTACGCAGTTGACATTGCCGCTCACACCGGAGCACGGTTTTGAAATGCCGATCGAGTTTGTTAAATTTGGGTACGAGCGTCAGTATAAAGAGCTGATGCAAATGGCGTCCGATGCCTACGCAGCGGTCAAGGCAGAGGGATTTACCGCCGATGCCGCCTATGTCCTGCCGCTGGCTTACCGTGTCAGAACGCTGTTTACAGCTAACCTGCGCGAGTGGTTTCATTTAATCGAGCTGCGGAGCAGTCGCCAGGGACATCCGTCCTATCGCAGGATTGCCGTGCTTGCAGCAGATGAGATAGCGAAGGTCTATCCAAGAATTGCCGAGCACATTCGCGTAAATCGTAACGTGTACGCNNATGCTTGCCTTAGACGAAGAAGTCGACTACATCGAATATCAGCGGTATCTGAGAACACAGTCGAACTCCGACCTGGTCGATATTCTCTCACATCTCGATTATCTTCGCTGCCCGAGACGGGCGGAGGCTGCGGCTAAAGAACTCAATCGCCGCAACTGCGGTGTCGCGTTGACCTATGACATCGCCGAAAGCATCTGGCGAAAGTTCCTGATGTTTGCCATTGTCATAGTAGCGTCGACGCTGTTTCTGGGAGTGACGATGTCGAGAAGCGAAGCGCTGAAGCCTCAGCCGCCGCCGTCGCTGGATCTTTACACCGACGGAAGCACGGTCGGTTTTGTCGGCAACGCGTTTGACGGCGGCGATCAAATGACGGCGGCCATTCTTGGTGTCTATGCCGCGCAGGTTGGCGAGAACTATTTGAGGGATACTGTTCAGCTATTTTCCTGTTATGGAGGCTATCTGATCCTTTTCCTGCTCACGTGTTGGAAACTGCTATTGAGCTTCCGGTTTCCATTGTGCAAAGATCCGCTTCAGAGTGAGATTCGACTGCTCAGTCTGGCTGTGGTGATGGGACAATTACTGGTTATTGTAAGCGGTGCATGGAATAATTTACCGGTGTTGATTGATGGCTGTCACCAACCGAACCCTGAACCTTTCTTTCAGGCGATCCGAATTTTAGTGCCGTAGGAACGAAATTCAGGTATCACATTTCCGCCAGTGCTGTCCGATAATGTGAGTGTCATAAGTCTATTTACGCTATTTTCAATAAATACTGAGGCTAATCGAATTTGAAAGATCAGGTAATGCAAGAGATTCTGCTTGTTGAAATCACAACAAACGAAGGGCAGCCACGAAAGTCCTTCTATCAGGATTCTCTTGAAGAGCTCGCGGCGAGCATAAAAGAACGCGGAGTACTTGAGCCCATAGTTGTTCGTCCTTTCAAGGACGGACCTGCCGGCACAAAATACCAGATCGTCATGGGCGAGCGGCGCTATCGCGCTTCCAAAATAGCCGGGCTAAAGTCGATTCCGGCAATTATCAAGAACTTGACCGACGAGGATGCGCAAGCAGACGCACTTCTCGAAAACTTTCAGCGCGAAGACCTCAACTCCATCGAAAAGGCCAAGGCCATCCAGGGCCTGCTGGTATTCATGTCCTGGGAAAAGGTTGGCAAGACACTCGGAGTGTCCGAGACAACCCTTCGCCGCTCCCTCGAGCTTTTAGACCTTCCAGGTTTTGTCCAACAAGAACTGATCCAGCGCGACCCGGTACCAGGTCAGATCCTTTTGACCGAAGGCCATGCCCGCCTGCTCATTGCGCTGAACAGCGATCCTTCAACACAGCGACGGATGTTGGACAAGATCAAACAGGAACGTCTCAACCAGGGCGATACCGAACGGATTATTGCGGCGATCAACAAGTATCCTGACAAACGGGAAGCGTTTTTACGAGTCCCGCTTCATGTCACCGAGCAAATTATGCGCGCCCTTGGCGCTCGCGCGGAAAAGGCGAAACCTTACAAGCCACAAACCGCTGAGCAGCATATGAAGGCGATCGACAAGGTTGCCACACAGCTCAGCGACCTTCTTGACGAGCGCGTGATCGAGTATCTTGAAGCCATCCAGATGAACCAGGTTCTGGCATCCTGCGCCGAACTACNNAAAGACAAAGAAACCGGCTTCCGGGAGATCTATATTCACTGCCCGCTTTGCGGCCGTGTCGAGCTTATCGGCAGCCTGCGGTGTTCGGTCTGCTGGTCAATCCTGCGCCGCTGCTACGACTGTGCGAACTACGATCGCCCCAACGAAAAGTGTACTGTTTACGGGAGCCGCATCTACATTGTAGAAGCGGAAAACCCCAAAGAGTACTCCAAGTCGTTCAAATGCCCCGACTACAAGCCAAAGTACGAAGCGCAAGCGGCTAAAAACCTTAAAATGGTCGGCTGATCCAGGTATAAAATCATTGTGCAGCAAGAGCTAATCAATGATTTTTTCGTCTATCGCCGCTTCATCCTCGCAGCCGCCCTCCTCGTGTTCGTCCTCTGGTGTATCCTCCAGCCAATGCTGAGGAAAAAGAGTTGACGCGCTCATCTCTTAACTTTTCGAATCGGCTAACTTGATTAGCTTTGGGATATTGAAACCGAGCGGGTCATCTTTTCGTCCTGGCGGGAGTGCGATTTCGGCGTGGGAGACGATGCGGTTGTCGGGAATGTAGTAGTGTTTTCGACACCGTCGAATGATTTCGGCTACGGCCTTGTACTGCGAGAGAGGATAAGGATCGCGGCCGTTGTCGAGATTGCTCATCTCAATTCCGATGCTGTAGTCGTTGACACCGTCGACACCGTCGAGGCGTGACGTCCCGGCGTGCCAGGCGCGTTTGGTAAGAGGCACCATTTGGACGACGGTCCCATCTTTGCCGACGACGAAGTGGGCGGAGACGTGGGAATTGGGGTCTTCGAAGACCTGGACGGTAGCGCCCAAAGAATGCTGCGCGGTCGAGTGGAGAACGATACAGTCGACAATCGTAAACTCGGGACGGTCGTTGAAGTTCGGCGAATCGGCCTCACGGTATCCGACCCACCCTGACCACTCGTTGCCGGTAATCCGTTTTGTGAAGTCGTTCATCTTGAGCGCTTGACAGATTGCCAGCACCCCCAGAATGCATAAGCCCGCGACAAGCAGGGCATTGCGCAGTCTCAATGCTCTCACCAAATTCTGCGGATGAGCCGGAGGCGGTTCGCCGCCTTCAAGCACCATTTCACCGGACTGAATTGCGGTGCTCCTATTCCACAGCCGTCTCATTAAACGCATTCGGGCAAACGACCCTTTCGATGGTCAATCGCAGCAACCGAAGCGGCTTTGCTTGGCTAAATTTTCTTCGCAGAACTCAACGCAGCTCTGAGCAAAGCGAATATCGCACATGAACAGCCTGACATTCTATTTTAGAATGAATCTGCTTATTTTGCGAGGAGTTTTTTTAATTTGTCGAAATCAAAACCTAAAGGATCGTTTTTTCGGCCCTGTGGGAGGGCAATTTTCGCGTGCGAAACGATCCGTCGGTCTGGAATATCGTACGATTTACGGCAGCGACGGATTATCTCAGCGACAGCTAGATACTGCTTATCGGGATAAGGATCGACCCCGTCGTTCATGTTGGTCATTTCGATACCGATGCTGTAGTCGTTAACGCTATCGACACCGTCCAAGCAAGAAACGCCGGCGTGCCAGGCACGTTTAGTAAGAGAGACCATCTGGACGACAGTGCCGTCTTTGCCGACTACAAAATGAGAAGAGACTTTAGAAGCTGGATCGAGGAACAGAGTGACTGTATCCTGGAGGGTGCGCTGAACCGTGGAGTGAAGAACGATACAGTCGATGATCGAATCATCAGGCCGGTCGTTGAAGTTAGGTGAATTTACCACTTCAAAACCGGCCCAGGAGAAACGTCGATCCGACTTGGAACTGTCCAATGAAACACACCCGCTGTCAGCAGCGGCGGAGCGCGATTACTTGTGGACGCTCTCGCCTTTTACGTCTTGAGCGGCTTCCATGACCGCCTCACTCAGCGAAGGATGGGCATGAATGGTCGTCATGAGCTCTTCGATCGTGCTTTCAAGCTTGATCGAAACACAGATTTCGTGGATCAGATCGCTTGCGTGCGGCCCGATAATGTGGCCGCCAAGGATCTCGCCGTACTTCTTCTCAGAAACGATCTTGACCAGGCCGATGTTCTCGTTGATCGCCATTGCCTTACCCAGCGCCTTGAACGTGAACTTGCCGACCTGAACATCGTAACCTGCATCCTTGGCTTCTTGCTCGGTTAGACCGGTCACTGCGACCTCAGGTTCGGTGTAGATACACGCCGGCACTGCCTTATAATCCATTTTAACAGCGTGTCCAAGAATATTGTCGGCCGCAACTTCGCCCTCGCGGGTCGCGACATGTGCAAGGCCGAACTTACCGTTTGTCACATCCCCGATCGCATAGATACTGTCGACATTTGTCCGCATGTATTCGTTGACCGGAATCTTGCCCTTTTCAAGTTTGACTCCCGCAGCTTCGAGTCCAAGGCCGTCGGTAAATCCACGCCGGCCCACAGAAACCAGGATTTTGTCGAATGTTGTCTCACCATCGCCATTCTTTTCAGACACGTATTTGAGCTTCTTGCCCTTAATATCGACTGCGGCCACCTTGGTTGATGTCAGTATTTTGATGCCCTTCTTCTCAAGGATTTTGTGCAGCTCGCTGCTGATTTCGGTGTCGACGACAGAAAGAATATTAGGAAGGAATTCGAAAACGGTGACTTCCGAGCCTAACGCCGCGTAGGTGAACGCAAACTCACAGCCAATGACTCCGGCGCCTATAATAGCGAGCTTTTTTGGAACTTCCAGCGCAGAGACGGCTTCATTGGATGTCCAGACCGTAGTGCCGGCCAGCGTTCCCGCGGCTTTTCGCTTCTTGACTTCCGCATTGGAGATCCAAACGTCACCATCCGGGCCGCCCTGATCCAATCCGGGGATCGGAACCGGGGCCGGGACGCTGCCGGTTGCGATAATGATATTCGCCGCAGTAATCTTTTCTGTCTTACCGTCGTCGGTTGCCGCCTCGACTGTATGCGGATCGACCACTCGACCACGGCCGCTGATATAGCGTATCTTGTTCTTCTTTAAGAGGAAGCCGACACCGTCCACCAGTGTCTTCACCACTTTGTCTTTTCGCGCCATGAGGGCCGGGAAGTCAACGTCGACTCCGCTCACCTTTAATCCGAAGTCGGCAGCATGCTTCGCTGTTTCGAGAGCGGCGACTGAGCCGATCATCGTCTTGGTCGGAATGCAGCCCCAGTTCAAGCAGGTGCCGCCGGCGTTGTCAAAGTCAATCAGGACAACCTTCGCGCCATGCTTTGCCGCGTGGATTGCCGCGGGGTAACCACCGGGTCCGCCCCCGATCACCACCAAGTCTACATCATACTGTGCCATAACGATCCCCTGTTCCTACTAAATACTCGTACTCGATTGTGCCCGGGTCATCCGCCGGTCCCAGCAGTCTGAAACCGCATTTCCGAAGCACTCGGCGCGACGCGTTGTTCGTCGTTATCGTCGCCGCAACTACCCTTCGGACTCCCTGCTGGTCCTCTATCCACTCTAGAAGCGCCTTGACGGCTTCCGTAGCCAGGCCCTTGCCGTGATAGGAATCTACGATGGAGAAGCCGATCTCAACTTTTCCATTTTGATCCGGCGTTCCTCCAAAGCCACCGCTGCCGATCAGCACACGATCCTCGCGCAATATCCAGTACCAATGGAGCCAGCCGGTTAAGGTCGGATTCCGTTCGAGTGATCGTGCAAAAATCTCGCGTGCATCGATAAACTCGGCCGGAGGCCAGTCGACGGGGATGCTGATTCCAAGTACTCGGGAGAAGCTTTCCGGATCGTCGACATCCGCTCGCGAGCTTGCGGAAGTTGCAGCAATCAAATCGAGCCGCGCTGTGGTAACTACCAAACTTTTCACTGCAACATAAACGCTCAAAATAATAAGGCTAGTTCACTAGAAACAGCCTCTGGCCTTCATTAGTGCCTGGAGCGGGACTCGAACCCGCATGGGTTTCCCCGACGGATTTTAAGTCCGTTGTGTCTGCCGTTCCACCACCCAGGCAAGAAATAGCCGCAATAGTATAGCACACCCGGACGTGAAGATCGGCTTATTTCCGAGGCCAAGCCCCTGCCGTCTCAGCAATCCCGATGCGGTTGGTTCTGTGGTGGGGGCAGTTGTTGGTCAGGCGCGTTAGCTGTTTCTGTAGGCGTCTCTGTTCTCGATCTTGAACTTCGCTTGTTCTTTCGGCTTCGTTTTCATCGCAAAAAATCCTCAGGCTAACGCAGAATCCGGTCCTACTGACTACTCCGAATCGGGTTCCTTGTGAGACTCTGACGGTTCATCGAGGAGCTTTAAATCGGCAAACGAACTTGTGCCGATGACTCCGGCTTTAGCGTAGGTGAAGAGTTTGGCTCGGCTGTCGCTGATGTCGAGGTTACGCATGGTGAGCTGGCCGAGGCGGTCTTGCGGGGT
>PLAD01000273.1 GCA_003134215.1 Armatimonadota bacterium | reverse complement strand
CCAATCATACAGCAGTTCGCGCAGAATATGAATGGATATTTTGTACCATGGCTAAGCTCGTTTATGCATTGAACCAGTCTCTGGATGGCTACGTCGACCATCTTCAGATGACGCCAAGCCGGGCGCTCTTTCAGCATTTCATAGAGGATGTGCGCAGCCTTACTGGCATGGTTTACGGCCGCCGCATGTACGAAGTTATGCGTTATTGGGACGCTGACCGTGCGGATTGGAACGTGCAAGAAAACGATTATGCGGCGGCGTGGCGCAGCCGGCCGAAGTGGGTAGTGTCGCACTCACTGACGTCGGTCGGTCCCAACGCCACCCTTGTCGCAGATGACGTTGAGAGGGTGATTCGTCAACTCAAGACTCAGCTCGTTGGAGAAATTGAAGTGTCAGGACCAAATCTGGCAAGAAGCCTAACTGACATTGGACTTGTTGACGAATATCGACTTTATCTTCATCCAATTGTGCTTGGCGGCGGCAAACCATTCTTCGCAGCCCCCCGACCACCGCTCCGCCTAGTTTCGAGTGACCTCATTTGCGATGACGTGATCAGGTTAACATACGTACCCGCATAACAGCGCAGATCGGCAGGCCGAATGCGCAAACGCCGAGGGAACAACACTGTGACGGCTTGGGACAAGCTGTGACGATGCCTAGTAGACAGTTTTTCCAGCAGAGACTCCGGCCAACCGCTTGCCACAACTCCAGACACACCCGGATAAACATTACCAGGTTGTAATGGGCGGTGTTTTCCGGTAAACTGTATGCCACTCACGTTATATGAGTAGGATTTTACGAGAGAGTTAGTTCAATGATAATCATTCTATCGTCGAAGACGACGGCGGACAATATTGCGGATTTAAAAGGCCTTTTAAAAGAGCAGGGATACGACATGCACCTCTCCGAGGGCGTGGAGACGACGATAGTCGGAGCCGTCGGTGCATCGATCAGCGCAGAACAGAAGGCAGCATTTATGGAACGGATCGAATCCCTTGGCTATGTCGACAAGGTCGTCCCGATCGCAAAGCCTTACAAGATAGTTAATAAGCAGTTTCACCCCGAGCGAACGGTCATCGACGTTCGCGGCGTGCGCATCGGCGACCCGACAAAGCTTGTCGTCATGGCCGGCCCATGTACCGTCGAAACGTGGGATCAACTTATGGAGTCGGCACGTGCAGTAAAGAAGGCCGGAGCGCATATCCTGCGCGGCGGCGCCTTNNCTTCTGCGCGAAGTCGGCGAATCCAGAACCCCGGTTATGCTTAAGCGAGGAATGTCTGCAATGCTCGAAGAGTATCTACAGGCGGCCGAATATATCGCAAGTCGAGGCAACTACCAGATCATCCTCTGTGAGCGCGGCATCCGGACATTCGAGACCTACTCGCGAAACACCTTCGATATCAACGCGATCCCTTCGTTGAAGGAACTGTCCCACCTCCCGATTATCGCCGACCCGTCTCACGGCACCGGCAAGCGCTCCCTCGTCCCGGCGGTCGCCAAGGCATCGGTTGCGGCCGGCGCAGACGGATTAATGATCGAAGTACATCCCACACCGGAGACGGCGCTGAAGGACGGAGCCCAATCGATTGTCCCGAGCGTGTTCGACGAGCTTATGCGGGATCTCAAGCTGATCGGCGCTGCTGTTGGACGAAGCATGTGATACGCTGAATATATAAATGAGTGAAACTGTCGATTTTGGAACTGTCGCGATCGTCGGTGTCGGCCTTCTAGGCGGTTCCATCGGCAGAGCTCTCATTAAAAGCCGCTCTTCCGTTCGCGTTATAGGTGTCGGCCGCTCTGCCGAACGGCTTGAGCAAGCTCTGCATCTCGGCGCAATCACCGAGTACACAATAAGCCTCGGCGATGTTTCTAGCGAATGCGACATCATTGTCCTGTGCACCCCCGTCGGACACATCATTCAGGATCTTCCAGAAACTCTTCGACTTGCCGGGCCGGACTGTACAGTGACAGATGTCGGCAGCGTGAAATCCTCTATTTGTACTGCGGCCGTCGGAGACCGCAGATTTGTCGGCGGCCATCCGATGGCCGGCTCGGAGCAGGCAGGTGTCGTCGCATCGCGTCCCGACCTCTTTGAAGACGCCACCTGGGCGATTACGCCCACTGAAACGACCAATCCCGTGCATTTTCAAAAGGTGAAGATGTTGGCGCAACAGCTCGGGGCGGCGACAATTATTCTCACTCCCGAGCGTCACGATCGTGCGGTTGCAATCACCAGTCATCTACCCCACGCCATGGCCACTTCGCTGATGCGGCTCGCCGACAGCAAAGGGACCGAAGCTCCCGAACTGCAGAGCCTGACAGCAGGCAGCTTTGCTGACGGTACACGGGTGGCGGCAAGTTCTGCGGAGCTGTGGGCGGATATCTTTCAGTACAACCGCGAAGCATTGATTGAAGTACTGCGCCAATACCGTCTGGAAATCGACGGTTTTCTAAGCGACCTTGAGGCGGAGGACAGAAAAAAACTCCAGGAACGTTTCGAGTCTGGGTCGACTGCCAAACGTTCGTGGAGCAAACAAGCTTAAAGTTAGGACAAGCAAAAGACGAGAGGCTGCCTACTTTCCTATCATAATTTTCAAAAAGTCGGTAGCGCCTTCGAACTTGGAGAGCGTGTCCGATTCCAAAGTTTCCCAAACTTCTGGCGAGAAGTTCAACCAGCGCTGCACTTCCGGCGCTACCGCCGGGACAAGCGTGTCTCCCGCATTTCCAAGCTTGACCTTACGGGCAAGGTAATCTGCAGCGTGGACGATGCTGACAATCTCCATATATTCTTTAGCATAGGCCGTTTGGTGATGCAGTGCAATCATCGCGGAAAGGGACGGCGGCAGGTTCCACTTCTCAGCGACCCGCTTACCGATCAGAACATGGCCGACCCCGAGCGCGGTTTTTTCCGCTTCCCAGATAGAGATGTTCGCCGCTTTGGCCAGCTTTATTGCGATCGTGTATTGCTGAGGGAAGTATTGATCAAGAAAAAGCTTGCCGATATCGTGCAGGAGTCCGCCGATAAAGACCTCTTCCAAAACCTTTGCGGAAGCATTTTTACGCCGTGCGACAAGCGACGCCGCCGATGCCACAGCGACCGAATGAGCCCAAAACTGTTCGCGGTCCAGCGCCGTGATCATATTTCCAGGATCGAATCCGCTGACGACGCCAAGGGACGTAGCGAGGTTTCGAACTGTGCTGAAGCCAAGGATTACGATGGCGTGGGTAATCGTCGTAATTTTGCGCGGAAAGCCGTAGTAGGAAGAGTTGACGAGCCGCAAAATCTTGCCTGCCAGCGCCTGATCTGTCGATATCAGTCTGTTCAGGTCAGTGGCTGATGTCGTTGGATCATTGATTGTCTGCATCACCTTCGCGACCACTGCCGGCAGCGAGGGCAGATCTTGCAGCTCTTCCTCAATAATTCGAAGCAGTCGTTCCTGCTTCAATTTCGTCTCAACTGAGATAGCCAAAGAAAACTCCTTTTCAACGGTCACGGCGTACCGGTAACGAAAGTAATTATCGGAGAAAATGGAACTATCTTTAGGATATTCGAGGTTTAGCTAGAGCGAAAGCGGAGAATGAATATCCAAGGCTACGTAGTTTGAGTTACTGATTCGGGCATAAGATATCCTCGCGATCGGCGCGATTGGGAATGCAACACGATAGTTCATGCTGCGACCGTCGTATTCAGCCGTACCAAGGAGCCGCAGAGGCAGGTCCACTCCCACACCTCCAAACACGCCGTGGTACGAACCCGCGCCCAGGCCCGCAGTGATCGTCAATCCGCGTAACTTCGGCTGTGAAACCCCATTATCGAAGTCTTTCGTCGCCGCAAAATAGTAGGCGCGTCCATAAAAACCGTCACCGGCGAACGTTCCCGCGGAATTAGCGATATCCTTGACGCCGAAAGACAGAGCCGGCGTCACGAAAGTCTCGGGAAGCACCAATGCCTGCAGGCTTAATGCGAGTCGGTTGACTCCCGGACGCGAAAGGTAAGCTGTCTCCAGCTGAATATTGTTGGTTCCGGCATCCAGAAGTGCAACGCTTTCCGGAGAATGATTGACTGTCCGGAATAACTGGCCGTCGAAACCCGACGGCATGGTGTAGCCGGAAGGCGTGACGATCGTCAGGTCAGCCTGTGTAGCGCACGGCAGCAGAAAAAGCAACAGAGCGAAGAGTCTAAGCATTACTTGCTTCGAATAGATCTTAAACCGCGCCTTTTTGGAACTCTGGATATTGAATCATGGCGCCATCCACATAGATGGTCGAACCGGTTATATAGCTAGCATCGTCACTTGCGAGAAATGCAACCGCATTCGCCACATCTGTGGTTTGTCCAATTCGGCCCCAGGGAATCTTCTCCAACAACTTTGGCAGCAATTCCGGATTGCCCCACACATCCTGGTTAATAGGAGTCGCAATAGCGCCGGGGGAAACAGTTACAACACGTATTTTTCGTTCTGCAAGCGCGACTGCCATGCACTTTGTCAGCATCGTCAGTCCGGCTTTACTGGCGCAGTAATGGGCAAACGTCGCCCAGGGAATAGTGTCGTGTACACTCGAAATATTGATGATTACCCCGCCGCCGTTTGCCGCCATCCAGCGGCCACAAGCCTGACCAGTCAGGAATGGCCCGGTCAGGTTGACGTTGAGGACCCCTTCCCAGGCATCGTAGGGCATTTCAAGAATATCGTGTGCATTTTCAAATCCGGCGTTGTTGACAAGAATATGCACACCCCCAAGGGTCTCGATAATGGTCTTAACGTCACCCTGGATATCATCAGGGCTCGCAACATTTCCCTCGACCGCAATCGCCGGAAGGCCCATCGCCTTTACTTCCTCGACAACTGCGTTCGCATGTGTCGGGTCCTTGCCGAACCAACCGACTGCGATCGCCGCGCCCTCTTGCGCGAGCTTGCGACAGACTCCAGATCCAATGCCGCCGTCGCCGCCTGTAACGAATGCTACCTTACCGCTTAATCGTCCAGCCATGCCGATGTACCCTCCCAGGGAATGGTGAATATCTGCGGCCAGTATACCTGCCGCAGGTATAATTGCCTAAGCGCTTTTTGACTTAAGAGTTTGATTATGATCGACCCTCGAATCGAAAGACTGGCCGATATCCTGGTCGGTTATTCCCTCTCCATCCAGCCCGGTGAGAACGTCCTTGTCGAAGCCTATGATGTTCCCGACGAAGCTGTCGCAGCGCTGGTACGCCGTATCGCGGCTGCCGGGGGACGGCCCTTCGTGACGATCAAGCGGAACGCTGTCTTGCGCTCACTCTATAATTCCGCGAGCGAAGAACAGATGCTGCTGACCGGCAAACTCGAAGAAGCACGGATGCGTGAGATGTCAGCCTATATTGGTTTGCGCGGATCATACAATATCGCGGAGCATTCCGACGTGCCCGACGAGCGGATGAAGCTCTATCGAAAATACTGGTGGAATCCGGTGCATTCGGAGCAGCGGGTCAAGCACACAAAGTGGGTAGTTCTCCGTTTTCCTTCACCGTCCATGGCCCAATCAGCCGGCATGTCGACCGAGCAGTTCGAAGATTTTTACTTCGATGTCTGCACCTTCGATTACGCGAAGATGGCCCCGGCAATCGCGCCGCTGAAGGAGTTGATGGAGCGAACGGACAAGGTCAAGATACTTGGCCCCGGAACAGAACTTTCGTTTTCGATCAAGAACATCCCCGCCATTCCATGTATCGGCAACTTGAATATTCCCGACGGCGAATGCTTCACTGCCCCGGTAAAGGATTCGGTCGAGGGAACGATAGCTTTTAATGCACCAACCATCTACCAGGGCACTGTCTTCGAGGGGATCACGTTAAAGTTCAGTCAGGGGAAAGCCGTGCAAGCGACAGCCGCGGGGAACACAACGCAAAAGCTGAACGAAATTTTAGACAGCGACGAAGGCGCGCGGTATGTCGGCGAGTTTTCGTTCGGGTTCAATCCCTATGTTCTCGAACCAATGAAAGACATACTCTTCGACGAAAAAATCGCCGGCTCTTTCCACTTCACCCCCGGACAGGCCTACGAAGAGGCCGACAACGGCAACCGAAGCGTTGTCCACTGGGACATGGTGATGCTCCAGCGCGCCGAACAAGGCGGCGGCGAGATCTACTTCGACAACGTCCTCATCCGAAAAGACGGTCTCTTCATCCAACCTGAGCTGGAAGGTCTCAACCCAGAAAACCTGAAAAGATAACCGCCCGTCTCTCCGGTCACCACTCTGGCTCAACACAGTCCTTTGTCCGCTGCACCTGTAACTAAACTTGCATCTGCAGCGGACAAATTGTTTGTGGACAAGTACTGCATTTCTCCATTTTCAAGATAATGTGAATAGCGCGCCGACTTTACGACAGTCGGCTGAAGACAGGAGATTTTTTCGTGGCCAATTTAGAGACGACGAAAGTGGGCATTATCGGATGTGGAAACATCAGCGGCATTTACTTTGAGAACGGCAAGCGGTTCAAGAACATTGAAATAGTCGCTTGCGCCGACATGCTGCTGGACAGAGCAAAGGCGAAGGCTGACGAGCATGGCGTTCCAAAGGCCCTCACAGTAGACCAAATACTCGCCGACACTGACGTCGAAATCATTGTCAATCTGACAATTCCCAAGGCGCACGCCGATGTTGCGGTCGCTTCTCTGGAAAACGGAAAGCATGTCTACGGAGAGAAGCCGCTTGCAATCAACCGGAAGGACGGTAAGAGGATTGTCCAGGCAGCGCTGGCTAACGGCCTTCGTGTCGGAAGCGCCCCAGACACGTTCTTCGGCGGCTCGCACCAGACCTGCCGTAAGTTGATCGACGATGGAGAGATTGGCGAGCCGATCGCTGCGACCGGCTTTATGCTCGGGCACGGGCATGAATCATGGCATCCCGATCCCGGTTTCTACTACGCGGAAGGCGGCGGACCAATGCTGGACATGGGTCCCTATTACTTGACTGCACTGATCAACCTCATCGGCGGCGTTAAACGGGTGAGCGGATCGGCGCGGGCAACTTTCGCCGAACGTACGATCACCAGTAAACAGAAGCATGGCGAAGTAATCAAAGTAGAAACCCCAACCCACCTTGCGGCGACTCTCGACTTTGCCAACGGCGCTATCGGCACGCTTGTGACAAGCTTCGATGTCTGGTCGCACACCCATTCCAATATTGAAGTTTATGGGACCGAGGGATCAATGCTTGTCCCCGACCCCAACGGTTTTGGCGGAGTTGTGAAGGTTCGCCGGCACGATGAGAAAGAGTGGCGCGAAGTTCCTTTGACCCACGGGTACGCCGGAAATAGTCGCGGTGTCGGAGTCGCGGACATGGCCTCGGCAATTAAGGAATCTCGGCCGCACCGTGCGAGCGGCGACCTCGGTTATCATGTTCTGGATATCATGCTAGGCGTGATCGATGCGTCGGCTGAAAGCAAATACCTGGAACTGGACAGCATCGTTGGCCGCCCCGCCGCTGTACCGACTGGACTTGCCGAAGACGAAATCGACTAGATTCCTCATAAAGGACTTCGAGCCATGCTGCTTCCAGACAAAACTGACGGCGATACCGAGTGGTTTACAAATGATCGATTCGGCCTCTTTATTCACTGGGGCCTCTATGCTCTGCCGGCGCGCCATGAGTGGGTGCGCCATAATGAGCGAATCAGCAACGACGAATATCAAAAGTACTTCAACCACTTCGATCCGGATCTCTACGATCCGTGTCTCTGGGCGGAAGCCGCATCGAATGCCGGCATGAAGTACTTCGTGGTGACTACAAAGCACCACGAAGGTTTTTCACTGTGGGATACGAAGCTTTCGGAGTATAACGCCACCAACACGCCTTACGGCAAAGACCTGCTTCGTCCGACTGTCGATGCATTCCGCGCAAAGGGTTTGAAGGTTGGCTTCTATTATTCGCTTCTTGATTGGTACCATCCGGAGTATACGATCGATCATATTCATCCGCTCCGTGACGAACTTGCGGCCAGAGAGCAGAGCAAGGAGCGCGACTTAAGCAAGTATGTTGATTTTTTGCACGGTCAGACCCGGGAGCTGCTGACGCAGTTCGGAAAAGTAGATATTCTCTGGTACGACTTTTCAATTAGTGCGAACGAATGGCATGAAGGTAAAGGCAAAAACGAATGGAGAGGCGAAGACCTGATCAAGCTGATCCGTTCGCTTCAGCCGAAAATCATCTTGAATGATCGTCTAGAGATCGACCAGGATGTCAAGACGCCCGAGCAGTTTCAGCCGCGTGAGTGGGTGCAGATCGACGGCAAACCAGTAGTTTGGGAAGCATGCCAGACATTAAGCGGATCGTGGGGATACCATCGCGATGAAGAAAGCTGGAAGTCGGTAGACATGCTGCTTCAGATGCTGATCGATTCGGTCAGTAAAGGCGGAAATATGCTGCTGAACGTCGGCCCGACCGGACGAGGCGAGTTCGATTACAGGGCTCTTGAGCGGCTGCAAGGTATCGGCGAATGGATGAAACGGCACCAACGGTCAATCTACGGATGTACGCAAGCGCCCGAGGAATATATCGCGCCTCCGGATACACGCTTCACGTTTAATCCAAAGACCAAACGACTATATCTTCATCTCTACTCCTGGCCTTATCGCCATGTCCATCTCGAAGGCGCAGCCGCTAAGATAGAATATGCACAGTTACTCAACGATGCGAGTGAGATAAAGTTGCTTTCTAAAATTCCTGAAGCGGAGTATGGCGCAATGAAGGAAGTGCGGCACTCCACACTTTTGACACTCGAAATTCCTGTTAAAAAACCGAATTCGGCTGTGCCGGTGATTGAGTTGTTCTTGAAATAGTTTAGTCCGAAGATAACAAGAGAACCTGCCCGCTAAAGCTGCCCGCCACGCTGAGCAACAGTGACCCGCCGTCAATCGAATAGTTCGATGAGCCGAAGGAGTTCTTAATCGACCATTCGCCGGAGTAAGGCAGTGGGATTGTTGCTGTGTCTGGCGAATCGGCAAAAGCATGAAAAACGACCAACGCTGCCTTTTGATTTAAGCCGGTTCGAACCACTGCCTGCCAGCCGCGGGGATGGCGGAAGCTGTCGCCAATCTCGCCAAAGCAACGACTGCTGCCATGCTTGATGATGGGCGCGGCTTGCTTGTAGAACTTTGTCGCATCGTTGACCAGATTCCACTGCTCGGCGGTTAAAAGATCGACTCCGCCGGAGACACACATCCGTCCGAGAAATGTCGCGGCCAGGCTGTAGACGATTCGCTGATTATCGTCGGTCGGCTGCAGTACGGCCCAGATTTGCGATTGTCGGGGTAAGATCAGTCGGTGCAGATTGGCGGCGAGCACTGGAATTTCGGCAAGCTCGTGTGCATCCGAAAAGCTGGACATTGCGCTCAGGCCGAGCATCGACGGTTCCAGCCGATGACCTCCGGACGAGCAGCTTTCTATTACGAGATCCGGCAGCTCACGCCTGATTTGGCGAAAGAACTCGTAGACTCCAAGTATATGCTTTCGCAGTCCTTCGCCGACTGAACTCGAATCCTCAGATCCGATTCCAATGGTTTCGTTGTAATCGACCTTAAGATAGCCAAAGCCGCAATCGCGCAGCAGCCCGATGACCTTGGTGGTGAGATAGCGAACAACATCGTCATTGGTCATGTCCCAGAACCGCCGCTCGCGGACGGTGATCGGGATTCCATCACGACTCAGCAGAAGATCGATCAACGAAAAGGCAAAAGATTCAGAACCGACGGTTTCCATTTCAAACCAAAGGCCAGGGATCAGTCCCCGCGAGCGAATAGCCGCCGCAGTCGCCGCCAAACCATTTGGAAACAGCTGCCGATTTGGAACCCAATCTCCGTGCGCGTTGCCCCAATTCGCACCTTCCTCGTTGCCTTTGTACCAGCCTGCATCGATCACCAAAAACTTAATATCCGAGCCAGCCAGGCGGTCGGCTATCGAAAGCATTCGTTGCTCAGTGGGGTCGCCCCAGGTGGTACACCACTCATTAAAGATGGCGGGGAGATCCGACTCGACGGCCGGATGGGAGTCGGCGGCGCCCTGCTGCAGGTCGGTAAGCCTGTCACAGAGGCAGTCGAGGTCGCCATTGACACAGGCGATCGATGCTGTCGGAGTTGACATAGCTTCACTTGGAGACAATGTTTTTGTCCAATGTCCGAACTCACGGTCTGCAAGGCCGCCGGACAGCGCGACTTTGTCGTATTGGCGGAATATCTCCATCTGCCACGATCCTGCCCAGGCCAGTTGCGCTCCCCAGACGACTCCCGCAATCTTGTCTTCGACGGCGGCGAAGGGAAACCAGCGACGAACCGGCATTGACCCAACCTGGCCGAACCGCTCGCTGAACGCTCCTGCCCCGCTCCACGACCTCTCAAGATGCAGCTGCTCGATCGACTGGGTGTCCAGGCGGCCTTCTGCACTCCAGACGGAACGAAAACGATGGACCAGCAGCCTGTCAGTCGAATCTTCACTGTCGAAAGGGCTGATCCCTTGGAGCGAAAAGCTGCTCAACATTTCCAGCGTAATTGGCGCTTCACTGTCATTCAGCACATCGGTCGTGACCGTCATCGCAAGGTCGCCGGTACTGTAATGCAGCCTATGCTCGACCATGAGGCCTATCGGGTGCTTCAGCCGTGTGATAATTGTGATAAGAGATTCACCATGCTCTACTGTTTGATCGAGCAGGCTCAGCAGTGCACACGATGGACCGCCTCGCATCGTGTGTCCCTGCGCGAAGGCGCCAGTGTAGGGGTCGCCGACGATCTTGAGCTGAACCAGAGAATCGATCGGATCGAGCCGCTCATCATTGTGCCCCGGAAGACCTGTTGACGGTTCCGGCAGCGCAACTCTGCCGGTCAGTTTGGCGGGAAGAATGGAAAGGCCCACGCAGCTGCTTTCTGGGTCGATGCGGTATTCCACAAGCGTATCGCCAAAGATGAATTCCGAAAGAGTCTGAGTCATAGTTTTCATATTAGTTGGATGAACCCTCGACTGGGAAATCAAAGATATAGGACTATTGTTGACATGGGAGGAACGGTTATCCGCGCGAAAGTATTCAATTTACCTCGTGTGACCAGATCTTCCGCAGCCGCAGTAACGACCGGAACTGTCAACGTGTAGGTTTTGTCGTTAGCCGAATTCATCCCGATCAAATAGTTGCCGTAGTGAAGTTCGTAGAAATCGGCTCGGCCGGCTTACGGGCTTTCGTCTCGCGGCTTAAACTGAACTCCGGCGGGTATCTGCGGAATGGAAAGCGGTTCGCCGGCATACGCCGACTGCACTCCATCGTTGTATTTTAGTCCGCCGTTTCCAACCCCATATTGGTCCAATTCGGCAGCGTAAATACGGCTTTAAGAAATAGGCGCGGCCAGCAGATGGAGCTGCTCATTGATCGGCCTTACCGACTTGAGCTCATTGTCTATTTCGTGGTTGAGCAGCACAGTTTTCTTTCGTAACTGGAATTATCGGCGAATTAATTTGTCATCCGCAGAACCTCGTTATTGATTGCCACGGCAATATGCGAAGAGTTTATGGCGTTTGGCAGCTTGAAAAGCGATCTCTCCGTTCCTAGCGGCTCTGAATCGGTAGCGTCGAGCAGCGCATTAACATCGGGCCGGTCGCTCGATAGAGGGAACAAGGAAGACTGACGATTGCTTCATTTTTTTGTACTCTA
>PLAD01000016.1 GCA_003134215.1 Armatimonadota bacterium | reverse complement strand
TCGTCCCAGGGACGACGGAATCTAGCGTTCGCCGGTCACTTCGAGCTCATCCCATAGGGTGCAGGCTGCGTGACGTTCTTGTTGTGTCTGTACATAATGCTTTACGCGCGGTACCAATGAGCGGTGTAGGCTGGTAGCGCTATAGCTTCTCTGCCATCGTAACGGATTTTCCGGCGCGTCCAGGGATTGCGCTCTTGATGATCCGCCTTTTATTCGTTTTGTCAGTTCTGCAACTGAAACTGTAGACGGCACTTTCACTAGCACATGAACATGATCGGCAAGGCCGCCTGTCGCTATCACTTCGCAGCCGCTCGCTTTTGCTTGTTGATGAATAGTGTTGTGGACAAGCCTTTCGATTTTCGCGTCAATTAACGGCTGACGACCATAAGTCGCCCATACAATATGCAGATACACTTCCAGTCTCGTTCGCAAATGTTCTATTTCCATTCTTCGCCTCCTCAGAGATACTCGAATCGAAACTGAAATTGCGGAAAGACAGGAGCAAAATAATTATTTATTACGGATCAAGACGACTTATCGTCCCTCGACTGAAATCGGGGCTGGGAACCAGTTCGGGTAATCGTCCCAGGGACGAAAGAATGAGTGGTGGGATGAATCAGAACGACTAATACGGCTGTTTTTCTGCGACGGCGTTTTGTAGCATTTCGATAAATTCGGCGGCTACTTTGTTTAGTTCGTAGCGGTTATTGAAGGTTTCGAGGGCGGCGGCGCGCATCTGGTCTTTTTTTGATTGGGGCAGCTCGATCCAGGTGCGAAGCATTTTGGTGGTGCTTTCGACATCGTCATTGGCGACGATTCCGGCGCCGTCGGCTTCGATTTCTCGCCATATGTTGATCTTGTTGGAGATAAGAACGGGGCAGCCGCAGGCGAGCGCTTCGGCAACCGCGATTCCGAAGTTTTCCTGGTGTGACGACAGAACGAAGGCTTCCGCCGAACGGAATGCGCCCCATTTGGGATCGCCGGCGAGCATTCCAGGCCAGCTTATTCGGTCTGCGATACCGATACTTTGAGCGAGCGCCGTTAGCTTTGGCGTAAGCCCAGATTTATCCGGGCCGGCGATGACCAGGTGGGCTTGTGGATCAAGACTGGCCACGGCAGCGAATGACTTGATAAGGATGTCGCAGCCTTTCTTTTCATGGATGCGGCTTAGAAACAGGTATACGTTTTTGCCGACTGTTTCCGGGCATCGTTCTCGAAAAGCTGCGCGCTGAACTTCTGGATCACCGATGGGCGCGGTGGTGCCGTAACCGACGATCTGTTCTTTGACATTGTAAGGCTTGAAAGACTGGCGAGCCAATAGCCGTTCCTCGTCCGCCGTAAAGCAGACGGCCCTGGCGTCGCGCAGGATTTTATATTGGGCGTAGTGCCAAAAGAACATCTTTTTGATGTGTTTGAGCGGATATGTGCGCTTGAACCACGGGTCGAGCATGCCGTGAGTAAAGGCAAAATACGGTGTATTGGATTTCCTGAGAGCGCTCCAGGTTGCGAGGCCATTGTATTGCCAAAGACCATTCAAAATTACGACGTCGTAGTTCGAGTGGTTCGTCCTGAGCCAACCGAGCATTTTGGGGGCATATCCATAACTGCCTATAGCCGGGCCTGTAGCGTGCACTGGAATTGGAAACGCCTTTAGGAAGTCTGCGTCCGGTGTATCGCCGGTCAGGACTTCAACGCTATGCCCTCGGGAAACCAGGACCTGAGCGATTTGACGGATGCCCTCTATAGGACCGCCCCCTGCAGGATTGGCCGACGAAATGGTATGCAAAATCTTCACTGATATACGTCATTATACGTGGTTGTATGTTATTAGTTCATTAAATTGTTTGAATAACGGACTTAAGACCCGTCTAATCATTTCACTGGGAAGACAGGAGGTTTATGTTGGAGCAACAATTCTTCGGACATGGGCCTGGTGGTCAACGCGACCCACAATCTTGAGTTTCCATACTTTGCCGCTAGCGGCGGCAAATTCGGCGAACCCCTCAATGAGGAGATTTAGCCCTTTTTCTGGATGAACACGTTCAACATATAGGATGGTTTGCTTTTTGGACGCCGGTCCCACATGCATTTCATTGATCCGTTTGGCGGATGCCTTCAATAGGCCCGCCGCCCGATGGATCCGCCGACGATATTACATGTAGGATTTTCAACATTTATGTAGCCGACCGACGAAGTCGGAACCATCGGCGTTCAGAGTTAAGGATTTGTTTGTACTGGTAAAATCGTACCGCCAAGATCGCTCAATATGTAGAAGTAGCCCGAAACTTAATGGCTGTTTAACTTTACGTTGCGACGCGTTAACTCGGTCAGCATACTGACCATGTATAATCTGGCATATACCAAAGTATCTTTGGGGGTTTCGCGCTTTTCCTTTTACCCGCGTGAAAGCAGGGCGATGCTCCGCGACCGCGATCATTATCTTTCTGGTTATGTGAATTAAATATGAGTTCCTTAGTTGACTGACATCTTAGACGCGACAGATGTATATACGAAACCGTCGTTCTCCACGAAAAACCGCATACGCCGAGCGGTGTGGAACACAGTATATTTGTTATTTTTCCGGATGTCGCCCCGTCCACTTCACCGGTGGCGGGCATTCGTGTTGGGTTGCTTTGGCGCGAAACTAGGCAAACACGTACACGTCTATTCCTCGGCCAACATTTGGGCGCCGTGGAATCTCGAGATGGCAGACTATGCGTGTCTTGCCGACGATGTCAACTGTTACTCGATGGCGAAGGTCACAATTGGTGCAAAAGCCATTGTCTCCCAGGGCACGTACCTATGTACGGGTACGCACGACTATAATGCGGCGTCGTTCCAGCTCGTTGCTAAACCAATTACGATTGGCGACAATGCTTGGGTCTGTGCTCAGTCCTTTATTGGTCCAGGAGTGACTGTCGGTGACGGCGCTGTGGTCGGCGCCAGGTCAGTTGTTACAAAGGACGTTCCGAAATGGACGGTAGTGGCTGGAAACCCGTGCAGGATAATAAAGAACCGTGTGGTTGCCGCCGCAAGTCCTTATGATTGAATTTCGATTGAGCGCGAATTTACCGGGAACCGAAATAGTCGTATGATATTGTTTCAAAACCGCGCACGTTGGCCCGTTAATTGCTTTAAATATACGGTGATACGGATTATTGGGGGAATGCCAAGATTAGGGGACGTGATTTCCCTAAGCAGTTTCGCTACTGCAAATTAGAATTGGCCGAATTGAGGGGATAAAATGGACTCGGCTTGGAAAAAATCGATTGTGCTTATAGGTTCGAACCTGTGTGTCAATATAGTATGAGACATCTTACTACACTA
>PLAD01000198.1 GCA_003134215.1 Armatimonadota bacterium | reverse complement strand
CAAACTACTACAAAACAACGACAAAAAGCGACATTTTGAACCCCGCCAAGGTGCCACCCTGAAACGTTGTCGATACGTCGTTGGAAAGCCACCAACGTAAAACCAAGCCGCCAAATCTTCGGAGGCGGATCAATAAGATCTTCGTTAAAGGACATCGCGTCGCGCTGAAATTCGGTTACTGAATGCGAGCTGAGCAGATTGTCCATACGTTTGGTTCCTGTCACCTAAGGTTGGATCTGATAGTCAATTATAGTTCGCCTTTAATAGTCCTCTTCAATAACCCTCGTTTCCCCATCAACTTTTTCCAGCCGCACTGGTGCTGTCCCTGAATAGCTTTCAATGTAGTTAGCTAACGCGAGGGAGTGAGTGGTAATCCAAATTTGAGAGGAATGGGAGGCCTTGACGATTAAGCGAGCCAGGGGCTCGAGAAGGTCGGGATGAAGGCTCGTTTCAGGTTCGTTGAGAGCCAAAAGGGTCGGTGGCCTGGGAGTTAGCAGCGCCGCCAGAAGGCAGAGATACCGGATAGTGCCGTCACTGAGTTCGCGGGCGTCGAGAGGACGTGAGATTCCGGGCATTGACAAGCCGAAACTGAACCTGCCGCTATCGGCCTGGACGATTAGCCTTGAGTACGGAAAAGCATATGACACGGCTTCTTGGATGTCGTTCGCATCGACACGAGTGATCGTCATTAGCGCGGCCGCGAGGTCGCTGCCGTCATGGCTGAGTACAGGAGTAAAAACTCCGATTTGCGGGTGTCTGAGCGGCGCGTCGGGATCGGTTCGGAAGTGATGATAAAAGCGCCACTGCCTGAGTTCTTGCTGCAGCGCTGAAAGCTGCGGGAAACGGTGAGGTTCCTTAAGCTGCGAAAGTATCGACTCAGTCTCGGAAAAAGTCATCGGATAGCTCGTCCGGTTGCCTTCGGAATCACGGAGCATTGCTGTTGACGTTGCTCGTTCGAGCAAGACCTGACGCGACTTTCCGGTCCTGAACCAGACATTCTCTTCCTTGATCCTCGGATCCAGCTTAAAAGGATCGTCGAATTCAGGATCGGATGGGACCAATCCGCTGCTGATCTCATATGTCAACATGTCCATCGAAACGTTGATCGTCATCCGTACAGGTCCCTTCCGGCGAGACCCGGCCCATAGGACGGAAGGCATCCCTCCTTCGTCTGCGATTGCGCGGGCAAACTGGCCTTGCGCAGCCATTGTGAGGAGATAAAGCGATCGATAGAGGTTGCTCTTACCGCAGCCGTTCGGACCGGTAAGCACATTGATTTGATCCAGGGGCAGCACAAGGCCTGTCACTGACCGATACCCGGAAATCTGCAGTTCGGTAATGGGCATAGTTTTGATTATATGCCAGTGAGTCGCCCCTAAGCAACGGCGCCGGACTTTAGTGTCAGCAGAGTCACTTCCGGTGGGCAGAATGTACGGATTTGTGGTCCGATCATGCCAATACCCCTGGTAGTGTACACCAGGTGATGCTCCGCTTTCTGTAGACCTTCTGGATACTTTCGACCGTATGCAGGAGCATGAAGAACCGGAAGCCCGGGGATCCGGATCTGTCCGCCATGTGAATGGCCGGAGATCTGGAGGTCGAACCCAGATCCGATCACATCCGCGAAATCAGGTTCGTGGAGGGCAACAATTTTTACCGCGTCGACTGGGACGTCCCTCAATGCTTTCTGTACGTTCATCCGATGACACCAAGCATCATCGAGTCCTACAATGTACGCCTCCGGCACGCCTGGAAACGGAACAGAACGGTTATTGAGGACTGTAAAACCTGCGCGATCGAGAAGCTTCGTCGCAAGATCGTGATTGTTACCCCAGCAATCGTGGTTGCCCATGATTGCGTAGGCCCCGCCAGGCGCCGTGGTAAGTGGGCTAAGCGCATTGACGGTAGGAGCGAGAAAGTGACGTGTCAGGTGAGAGCTTATGTAATCTCCGGCGACAATCGCAATATCGGGCTTCCGGTTTGCGAGCAGCAGAGCAGCGCGTGCGACACGATGAACCGCATGGTCGTAATCAGCGTGGAAGTCGCTTAGTACGCCGACGGTAACGCCGCTCGCTTCATGCGGCCAACGTGCAAGTCGAACATCAGATTTCGTAATGATCAGATCGTCTTTGTCGCAAACGACCTGGTCTGCCAGCAGGGCAGCAACAGTTAAGCCGACTGTTCTTCCAAAAAACTTGCGACGAGAAATTTTCGATTGCTCGCTGCCCCTCCTGCTTACATCACTAAACATCATAGGCATGGTACGCTTCACCAAACAATTGAGTTCCGCCGACGCATCAAAGATTGGCGTCCGCGGTAATTATGTATTATGAAGTCATTGACTGGTGCCAGGGATTCGCTGCTGCTTACTGAATCGTCGATGCCCGATATCGAGCGGTATCTTCGCTGGATTCCTATCTTTGGACCGCCTATTGCTAACTTATTGCGTGGACTGAGAATTCGGCCGGTGGTGGAGCAAATCGAACGAGAGCTGCTGCGTCGACATCCCCCCGAACTAAGTGTCTGGGGCGAAGATATTGACCGTGCACTTTTCGCGCAGTCTGTCTGCGAACTTGCTATGCTGGAAATGGGCTGGCCGAACGACCACTTCGTTCCGGCCGACCCTGCCGCTGTCGTCTTCTGGAATCACCGCGACAACCTGGACTTCGATGCGACCATCAAGGACCTGGAGTTCAACCTGGGCGTGTCGCTTGGAGCATCCGACCTGTCGAAGTGGTTTGACAGCTCTCTTGGAGAAGTCGTTGACGATCTTTGGGAGAAGCGGACATTAACCTCCGATTAAATTTCTTCGCTTTTTGCTCTTAAACTACTCCTCACTGCTTTGTATATGGCAGGACGCTAGAAAGATTACCAGCTAGTATTCCGAAACATGTAATGCAGCAGGCGACGCGGCCTGCCGGACGCTTGAGCATATCTCCGAGCACTTTTTGCTGCGCTGTTTCGCAAGTTCCTGTGTAAGAAGAAGCGATGTTTGAACGTCAAATGCCACAGTTCGCCGCGTATGCCGTCACTAGGAAACAGGAAGACGTTTTTCCTAAAGTGCCGACAAGAAAGTTTAAGAATTGTCAGCGAAAAGGAACCTTTCATGAGTGAAATTCACGAACCAATTCAAGCCGATATAACCCGGCTTAACGCACTGCGAGCCGAGACTCGCTACTGGTCAATAGGAGGCTTCGTAGCAGTGGTCGCAATCCTCGGCGCAGGAATAGGCGTCGTTGTAAACAGCGCCGACCATCTGTTTCAGCCGGGGCCGTCCCAGGATGAGTTTGTCTCGTACCTTGGAAGCGATCTGAGCAACAATGTCACCCCGACCATCCAGAACATTGCAGGGCAGGCGCTGACAGAGAGCCAGCCGGCAATTCAAACTCAGTTCGTCAAACTCGGAACCCGTGTCCCCGACCTTTCGAGCGCGTTCGCAGGACAGTTTGACCTGCTCCAAAAAGACTTGCCGCAGCGCGGCGATGATGTGGTCAATGCAACGTTCGGAAAAGTACTGACCAATCTTGAGCCGAAGATCCGTGCTACTTATCCGGGAGTCACCGACCAGGCTGTCGACACATTGATAACCAATGTCAGCGGCGAAGCGCAAACCCAGTTTGCCGCCGCCAATGATCGACTCTTTGCAAAGCACGAAGCAACGCTCAAGGGGATCAGTGCCGACATCAACACGATTCGCAGCACCGAGCCGATCGGCGGAGATCAGGATAAAGCGAACCTCGACATGGCGATTTCGGTCATTGAGTCGTTCCATAGCGACCTCAGCACACTTGACAGCTCGTCGTCGACGGGTTCGACCAATGGAGTGAAGAATATATGAGCACGAAGCGAAAAACTACAGACGGCGGTTCGGAGCCGAATAATTTGAATGCGGAAGTTGCGGAAAACTATATCGCCTCCGAACTACTTGAGGCGCGTAAGACACTTACCTGGACCCGTATTGTCTCCACTGTTTTGGTCGTAGGCGCCCTGTTTGAGACGATCTTCGTCGCCGGCGGCTTCAGCAGCACACTGCAGCCTCGTTCGGCCGCGCAGGTTGCTGACGGAATAATTGCGCAGAAGGTTGCGGATAATACCGACGATATCAAAGCGACGATCGAAGAAAAAATCCCGCAACTCATTTCTCAGGTTCCTGACCAGGCCATCGGTCAGCTTCCTGTACTGCGTGAAACCCTCGAAAAGAACTTTGAAACCAGCCTGACCAGCTACGCATCGGATTCGTCGAAAAATCTCGATGCACAGTTAAGCGATTATCTGGATTCGCATAAGGATCAGGTGGGAGCCGCACTAAGCAGCGGGCAAGACCCTGCCGTCATTCATGCACTTGCGAGCGGTATGACCGACGATTTCGTTAGTTCGCTGCAAGATTCACGCGATGAAGACGGTGAGTCGACTCAGAACAAGATCGACAAGTCTTTGACCGACCTGCAGGAGATCAAGCAGAAGCTCGATCGACTGGCGGCAAACAAAAACCTTACCCCGGAAGAGAAGCGAACTCGCCACGCGATCGCCATCCTCGCGCAGACCGTCGGCAAGCAAACAGCTCCGTTAAATGTCTCACAAGAGATCGCCGACGCCCGCACCGATACTCCCAACTTCTAAGAAACTATCAAACTGCTCGTAGAAAAGACTGCCTCGTCGGCAGTCTTTTTTCCTGCTCGGCACGTTCAAAGGGAATGTATTTTTAATAAGGCAGCCTGACTTCTACCACTGTCGACTGGCCGTCGCTATTGCATGTACGGCGACTGCGCACCCCCGAATGCACCGCTCATCGCTGCCATAAGGAGGACTGAGGCAATGGAGATCACTATGAGTATGGCGCCGTCTGTTTTCTTGCCCTCCATCAGCATCGCAGAGATGCCGACGACCAGCCCGATGCAAGGAATAAATAAACTGAGAGCTCCCAGCACGATCATGACGACGCAAGAAAATCCGCTCGGTTCTGGAGGCTCCAGCGGTTTGATCTGCTGACCGCAAGACACACAAATCACCGCTCGCGGAAGCACCGGTTTACCGCAGAACTTACAAAACGGTCCTTGCGGAGCTTTGACTGCGGGTTCGTCAGTGGGAGCCGAGATTGAAGGGGGTTCTTCGTCGTTCATCTGCAGTAGTGATCCTCCATGTTTGCTGCTGTTAAAGTTAGTGGAATGCAGCGTTTCTCAAGCGGATTATACTGTATATACCGGTAACGATGCGTTCAAATTCGAGTTGGACGTCTTGGCGATTAGTGGGCTGATGGCACTACTTAATAGAAGAAAAGACAGACCTGCGTAGAACGTGCTGTCGCTAACGCATAATAACGCACTATGCACCATTTACGTTTTTTCTTCTTTTATTTCAGCGTGGTTTGTACTCTGTCGGCAGCGTTTGCGATGATGCTGCCGTGCCTCGTTGTCGCCGATGCCATTGCTCTCGTTCCTCAACATTCAGCCGATGGCGACCCGGTAGTCCGACAGTTGCCACCCGCGCCGGACGACGTGACAATTGAACCGGATTTGTCCTATCTGGAACCTGGTCGAAACGAACTGCTCGATCTTTATCTCCCGGCGAACCGTCCCGCTGACAAACTTTCGCCCGGCGTCGTTCTCGTTCATGGCGGCGGATGGCCGACGGATGTGTTCGACTGCAATGAAAGCGGTGATAACCGATGCTGATCGCTCG